>NZ_JACJFF010000011.1:0-82793 GCF_014164465.1 Vibrio sp. SG41-7
GGGTTGGCTCTATATAGGTCATGATAATCATCCTTGTCATTGCTTAGATGATCAGATCATGAAACCTAAAAATAGTTCAAAAAAAATCCCCAAGCGTGGCTTAGGGATTTGTGTATAAGAGACAGGCCACCAAGCTGGCTTTTTTATTGGCCAAAATCCAACAGCCAATTGAAAGTGATACTCACTTGAACATTTTACAGATGACCAATGTTAACTTTTCCTTCATCCGTTCATTACTTAGCCACAAATGAAGGTAGTTAAATTTCTCACAGTTATGCATCCATTATCAAAATCTAACATTGCAAATTTCATTCATGAGAAATATCAATGCACTCATAAGAAAAGGTATATCGAGTAAAGTTCTGTTTGGGATGCATGTTTCATTTTATGTATTGCTAGTGATGGTATTATAATTAGGTTATTACACTACATCTCAATACTAATGTGAGAATAAAATAATGTGGAATAGATTAAACAAATCAATGATGTTCTGCCAAATGATGTTTGGACTTTCGTTCTATGGCGTCATGGTGATCTTGACTCGTTTCTTCCTTGAAGATCTTAACTACAATGAAGCCGACACAATGATGGTTGTTGGTGCTTTCTCTGCAATCGGACCGCTATTTGCTATTGCAGGTGGCTTCATCGCCGACAAATTCTTAGGCGCATACCGATCGTTGACCATTGCCTTTCTAGGATTCGCAAGTGGTTATGCTCTACTGGTACTCGGTGCCGCGGCGACCAATGTTCCAATGGCATTATGTGGTATTGCTTTAGCGAGTTATGCGCGTGGTTTGATGTCCCCTTCTTACCCAAGTCTTTACAAACGCACGTTCAAAACTCAGGAAGATTTCGAAAACTGCTACCCTATCAACTACTCAGTCAACAATATTGGTGCGCTTTTAGGCCAGTACTTGTTCCCGATGCTAGTGCTTGTTGTTGGTTTCCACGGTGGCTTCCTTCTTTCAGCTGCTCTAGCAGGTGCCGCACTTCTGATGATGCTCTTTGTTCGCAAAGGCCTTGTTGAAGCAAGTGCTGAAATCGACCAAAAACCAGTAAGCACTAAACACTGGGCTGCATTCCTTGGCCTTTCTGCTGCAATGATTGGTTTGGTATTCTTCATGTTTTCTAACATGGATATCGGCCAGAACATCGTGTACGCAATTGGTGGTGCAGCGATCATCTACTTTGTCTCTTTGATGATGAAATCGAAGAAGTCAGACATGCTGAAGATGGGTACGATCTTAATCATCACATTCCTGACGACATGTTTCTTCGTGTACTACGGTCAAATGATGACATCGATGACAATGGTTGCAATCAACACAATGCGTGGCGATCTATTCGGTTTCATCCCTGTAGCCCCTGAAGCGTCGATGGCAATGAACCCACTTTGGTGTATGGTTGCAGGCCCTATCATTACGGGCATCTTCTCTAAACTAGAAAAGAAAAACATTCATTTCTCTACCGCAACCAAAGTAGGTTTCTCTTTCATTCTGACGGCGATCGCTTTCGGTATCTTAACGATGGCAGTAACGACCGTTGGTGAAGATATTCTGATTCGCCCAGAAGTGTTCCTAGCAATCCACTTCTTCCTAGCATTTGGTGAGGTTATTGTTGGTTCTATGGTTGTGGCATTCATTCTGTCTGTTGCACCTAAGCACATCGAGAACTTCTCAGTAAGCTTATTCTCTGTCGCAATCGCACTATCAGGCATTGTTGGTGCTGTATTCTCAACGTCTATTGCACTTGAGAAAGGCCAAGAGATCACACAAGAGATCGTTCAAACGGTTTACGGTGATTACTTCCAACTATTAACTATCCTAGCGGTAGTAATGGTTGGTATCGCAATGGCTGCATCGTTCATTATTCGTAAGATGCTAGAAGCAGCGAAAGCCGCTGATGAAACGATTGAACTAGAGCAAGCAAACAGCTAATAACACCCTTATTCAGCAAGCTCGTTCATCAAGCCCTTTAGTTTTCTAAAGGGCTTTTTTGTAGATATGGATATCAAGATAAATAGACGTCAGGATTGGTAGGTAACTAGATGGAGGTTCAGGTTACGTTGCGCTGTGTAAATAAAAGTAAATGATAACCATTAGTATTGAGTGTTTTCCTGTTCAGGATTATGATGTGAAAATCAAAATCTAAGAGAGCCTTATATGAGCAAGCCTAGCCCTATCACATTAACCGTTACTCAAACCTCAACCATTACACCGAATATGCAGCGTATAACGCTTAGCGGTGAAGGATTAAGTAAGTACCCAACCGAATGTGCCGGCGGCTACATCAAGCTTTTGTTCTCGCCACTCGGCACCACAGATTTAAGTCAACTGAACGAAGGTGAGCGCCCAACCATGCGCACTTACACCATTCGTCAGTACAACCCTGTAGAAAAGTGGATTGAGGTTGATTTCGTACGCCACATCACCACAGATCTGCAATGTGGCTTTGCTGCAAGATGGGCAATGAACGCAGAAGTAGGTGACACGGTTTCAGTGGCAGGCCCTGGATTAATTCAAGGGCTAAATCTAGAGTCTGACTGGTTCTTCTTAGTTGCAGACATGACGTCACTGCCTGCGCTTTCTGCAAAAGTAAAAACACTTCCGGAACACGCAGCAGGCCACGCTGTCATTCAGATCAATTCAGCAGCAGACAAGCAAACACTTGAAGTACCTCAAGGTATAAAAGTCACTTGGTTAATTGAAGATGAAACCTCAGAATCACTTGCACAAACCGTGCGCAATTCAGAATGGTTAGACGGTCAGGTTTCAATTTGGACAGCGTGTGAATTTGAAAGCATGCGCGAACTAAGACAGTACTTCCGCAACGAAAAAGAAGTCGCGAAAGAGAACATCTACATCAGTAGTTATTGGAAACGTGGCGTCACTGAAGATGGTCACAAAGTGTTGAAACAACAAGATGCTCAAGCTTTAGCAGGTTAAACCTGTTACGCCATACATCTTCTTACTAGATAAAGAGAAAACGCCCTTAACGAAGTTTGTATCGCTAAGGGCGTTTTTGATTTAGCTTAAAGCTTATTAGGAATATCTCTGCACTAATCCTCAATTCCTCAGTTGTTCTTTTAAGTCAGTGAGATAACTAAGCCCGTAATAATAAAAGAGACGCCTACACCGCGAGTGGCGTGCCACTTTTCCTTTAAAAAGTAGATCCCCATCACTACGCCGAAGATGATACTTACTTGCCTTAGAGCGACAACCAAGCTGACATTTTCAGTCATGGTCATCGCAAACAGCACCAAGCCATAAGTCGAAGCCATCATGATGCCAGCAAGTGTTGCTCTTTTACGCAATAACCAAGCATTATGAAATTCGATTTTTTGATTCGACACGAGCAACCACAGGCTCAGTGGAATCACAATCGCCCAAAACTGAATGCCCAGATAGAAGATCGCTGTGTGCTTGTTAGTTATAACTGGTGTGCTCAAAGGATCGAGTAACAGAAGCGCTTCTTTATCAATAATGGAATACCCCGTGGTACCGATGGCCGCGATTAACGCCCACAGTACGCCAAGATTCAGGTAGGCCTTGAGCCTTAATTCAGAAAACTGCTTAAGCGGGACAAACAAACAACCTAATGTGATCAGTGCAAAACCAAGCCATTGATTGGGCGACAATTCATAGCCGATCAACACGGTGCCTAAACCCACCATCAACACGGGAAGTGCTCGTGCCATTGGGTAAATCACACCGATATCAGCTTGTTTATAGGCCGCGCCTAACCCAATCAAATAGATGATTTGACAGATCCCACTCAAGAAAACCAGTTGCCAGAATGGAAGTGAGATATTTGATAGCCCTACACTGTGAACATACCAGAGCAAGTAAGGCGTCAATATCGCTGCGGCGGCAAAGCCAGAGGCTAAGAAGAATGACGAACCCGATCCTTGATTAGATTTACCTAGAACATTCCAACCCGCATGAAGCAAAGCCGAAATAATCACGATTACAATGGCAGAGAATTCCATTTCATTCCTAAATTATTGATGAATTAGCACAACGGCTGACAACCGGTGATAAAAAAGGCCTCCGAATAAGAGACCTTTGATCGTTTCAATTGGGCAATACTACATAATTGCAGATATGCCAGCATTCTAAAGTATGACTAGCGCTCTAGCTGGGCTATCGACTCAATGCTGATCGCATCATGACGCCAATACTCAATATCGCAGTCAATCAAATCACCGTTCTGATTGTAGTTAACACGCTCAACCACCATAGCCGGAGAACCCGAAGTCGCGCGCAGAGCTTGCGCTGTTTCGCCCAGCAATGATGTTGTGCTCACACGATAACGTATCTTTTGATACACCACACCAAAGTGCTCTCGGTATATGTCCGTCAATGACTTAGACAAGTCGTAGTCAAGCAAGTTAGGGAACAGTTCAGGTCGAATGTAGTTGGTCACATACACAACTGGCCTATCTTCAAGGTAACGAACTCTGTCCACTCGATAAACATCCGAAAAAGGTTGCAGCTCAAGAAGCTTAGTGGCTTCCTTGGTTGCTAACATACCTTTCGCTGCCACTAATTCTGTTTTCGGCTTACGATTCTGCGACAAAGCCATATTAGTGAAGTTCAGCGTTTGCGTTGGATCGTAGCGCAGCGGCGCTGGAGAGATAAACCAACCACGGCGGTCTTCTCGATAAATACGCCCTTCAGCTTCAAGTGAAGACAGCGCTTCACGCAACGTTACTCGTGTTGTATCAAACGATTCAGCCAGTTTGCGCTCCGCAGGCAGCTTCTGTCGTGGCGTTAACATCCCCGACTCTATTTGCTCTACGATGACGTCTTTTATTTTTACGTACTGCACTTCATTTCCTTTTATTTTTGTTCTTGTCGTCAGCCATTCCTTGGCCAACTGCAATATAAAATGGTTGGCTAGCGTTTGCGCCAAGCTTGGGTGCGCTTCTCAAATAACTTGTTGATTAGCATATGAATCAACTTCGCACTTGCCGCCGATATCATGATCATGACGGCCATGGCTGCTGCTGCACCGGTTTGTCCCGCATCGTCCATATTCAGTACTGAAACTGACGCAGGTATCGTATCGGTAGAATACAAGAATACTACCGCAGATGTCGTGGTAAGTGCATTAATAAACAGGTATGTCGCAATATCTAAAATCGCAGGCAAACAAACCGGCACGGTCACCTTAAAGAACAGCTTGTATTGCGGTAGGTTAACCGAAGCCGCCGTCGCTTCTATCTCCTCAGGCAGCTGTTTTAATGCGGTTAATGCCGTCATGTGCCCTACCGTGTAGTAGTGAACCACGGTGTTGATCACCAAGAACGCCATCGTGCCATACAAAAAGTTAAGTGGGTTGCTCAAGTCATTAAAGTAGAAGATGTACCCCAAACCCAACACCATGCCCGGAACTGCCATCGGCACAACACTGAGCATCTGCATTGCTTGACGAACAGGACCGAAGGCGCGGCCTTTCTCAATGCAATACGCGCCTAAGAAAATCAATACGGTACCGATGATCGCAGTCCAAGAGCCGAGGGTTAAAGAGTTGAAAAATGGCGTCCAACCATAAGTACTCATCTCTGCGAAGTTATAGTTATTTAGCGTTAGCGTTTTATTCCAAGGCCAGAAAGTGACCATAGATCCGTATATCGCCATGCCTAGCACGATAACAACAGCCACTGAAATTACGGTGCAATAGAGTAAACACACGCCATCACGTAGAGTGTTTGGCTCTGGTTGGTAAGCGACGGAGCGAGTATCAAACAAGCTCTTTTGTTTCTTTTGAACCCAGCGGTCAACGGTAAACGCAAGCAACGCAGGCAATAGCAATAGGATGCTGGTCACCGCGCCCATAGAGAAATTCTGTTGCCCTACTACCTGCTTAAAGATATCGGTAGACAGAACGTTGTAGCTACCACCGATCACCTTTGGCACACCAAAATCACAAACCACCAGCGTAAACACAACGATCAAGGTACTTATCAAACCGTATTTTGCCGCAGGTAACGTCACCATGAAGAAGGTTTTTAGCGATGAAGTATTGAGTGCACGTGCCGCCTCATAAAGACGAGCGTCAGAGGTTCTCAATGAAGTAGTTAAAATCATTAAGGCATGTGGAAACGTCCAGAATATCAGGCCCAGTGAGATACCAATCAAGCCGTACACCGAATTGCCACCCAAGACTTCTTTTGCGATACCTTGGTTGCCAAATAAGAAGATCAAACTGATGGCAGGAAGCAACGACGGAGCTAGAATCGGCGCTGAACCCAACACCTGAAAAAGCCCCTTAAAAGGCATGCATGAACGAGTCAAAGCATAGGCATAGCCAAACGCTAATACTCCCACGACAACCGTCACTAAGAACCCAAGCGTGAACGTATTGCCTACCGACTGCCACAGGCTCTGCGAAGCAAAATACGTTGCGAAATTCTGTAATCCTACAAATTCTCCGTCTGCATTCTGAACGCTTTTTTTCAACATTGCCCACAGTGGCATCAGGATAAACAGCGTCATGAACACAGACAAAAAGGCCAACAGCCCAAATAGGATTACGTTGTCTTTACTTAATCGAGCAAGAAAAGGCTGTACTCGTCGTTGAATTAGCAGCTTAGATTGCATCATTTGAGTCGATTCCATGATTATTTACGCCGCCTCGTCTTTCATCACTTGCAGGATTTTCGATGGGTAAGCTCTCAGGCCTTCTTGGTCAAACGCCACATAACGAATATCACTGCGACGCAGCTTCAATCGGTTGAACTCTTTGACTGATACATCGACGATGATCTCTTTCGCCGTTGAGTCATGTTGCAATTGACACTCAACACGATAAAACGCCCCTAAGAATTCGCTTGATACGATTCTCACTGGCAAGGATTCACTAAAACGATCAACAAACTGGATTTGCTCTGGACGAACGGCAATATCGAAAACATCACCAAGTTTTGGAGTGAGGTTATCTAAACCCGGCAACGGTAGCATCGACTCAGCAATACGTATCTTGCCTTGCGCTACGACAGAAGCTTGAATGAAGTTCATGCTACCAACAAACTCAGCCACAAAACGACTGACAGGTTTTTGGTAGATCTCTTGTGGAGCACCGACCTGCTCGATAACACCATGATTCATCACGACAATACGGTCGGCCATCGTTAGGGCTTCATCTTGGTCGTGCGTCACCATAATAGTGGTGATACCCAGCTTACGTTGCAGTTGGCAGATCTCATCACGCAGGTGTGTTCTTACCTTCGCATCCAACGCAGAAAGAGGCTCATCGAGTAGCAACAAGCCTGGAGACAACGCTAACGCGCGAGCCAAAGCAACACGCTGCTGTTGTCCGCCAGACAACTGATTCGGATACTTTTGGCCAGACGTTGGTAAACCGATGGTCTCCAACCAAGACTCAACCGTCTCAAGGGCTTCTTTGGTCGACATGCCTTGGTTTTTCAGACCAATCGCAATGTTTTCTTCCACAGTGAGATTTGGAAACAAAGCGTAAGACTGGAACACGATGCCAAAGTCGCGCTTTTCTGGTGGCAAGAAGGTCGTATCCTTACCGTTCTGCTCAATAGAACCTGACGTTGGTAAGTCTAGGCCTGCAATCGCACGTAATAAGGTAGTTTTTCCACAGCCAGATGGGCCAAGGAAGCAGACGAACTCGCCTTTATCTATCGATAGGGAGATGTCTTTTAACGCTGTAAATTGGCCAAATTGCTTTACAACGTTTTCAATATTCAAATAAGTTTGGTTGCTCATACTACAGCACTCTCTATATGGTATATACCAAATTTAAACTGAGAATATTGCAGTTGAGTGACAAATTTATAGTAGCTAAATGACAGTTATATTGCAGATATAATAAGCATTAAAGATTGCTATTTGTTCAGCATTAACAGTTCGTTCAACGTTGACAGCCCTCAGTGACTTGCCCATAAATCACTGAGAGCCTAAATGTAAACTTCTAATTTAAACGCTAGATTAATCTATGATTCAACCTTGTCGGCTTTGCCCGCCGCACCTGCGAGTTTGGATAACTGTTTATCTAGCCACAATGGCGTGTCACCCGAATCTTCCGCGTTCTCTTTTCTTCGTACCGCATCACGCACCATCATCGCACCTACCCAACGAAATGGCTCTGGCGGGAAGTGTCCTAACGGGCCTTTAGTTAAACCACTTCGTGTCCAAGCATTGTCGATATCGAGTACCATTGCTGACAAAATTTTTCCACCCATACGGGTTTGAGCAACGCCATTACCCGAGTAACCAAGCCCATAATAGATGTTGCTTTGGCCTTTTAGGTTACCGAAAAATGGCAATCCGGTGACCGAACGATCTGAGCCGCCAGACCAATTGTAATCGAATTCACTTTGTTCCAATTTAGGGAACAGTTTTTGGAACGATTGATTGAGAATCGGCAGGTAGTTGGTCGTTTGGTTAAACATGCTTTCAACTTGATTGGCAAACGAGAACTTATTACCGCCTTTGCCCAACATGAGTCGTCCGTCCTGGGTATCTCGGTAATAGTGGACAAAGATACGCGAATCTACCACCGCTGCCCCTTTCTCAGGACCAAACTGCTTGAGCTTTTCAGGAATGGGCTTGGTCACCACCATATCTGAAGAGACAACCACAATACTGCGTTTGAACTCTCTAAAGTGATCGAGCATCCATGCATTGAGCGCTAAGATCACTTTGTCTGCAAACACAGCTCCGCCCTTAGTCTGGATACGAGCTGGGGAGCCATAGTCGAGTGATGTCATCTCTGTGTTTTCGTGAATTTCAACACCCAGTTCGAGCGCGACTCGGCGCAAACCTCTAGCCAATAACGCTGGCTGCACACTACCCGCAGCTTCTGAGTAGTAACCCTCAATGTGGCGATCAGACCCCGCTTTCTCAGCCAAAGAGTTATCGCACTTCTTCCAGCTATTGATGCCCTGCTTAACCAGCTCATTAACAACAGGCTCCATTCCACCCTTTTGCGCTTCATTGGTCGCCGTGTAGTAAGTACCGCTTCGATATAGATGCGCGTCAATCTTGTGTTCGTTACAGAAGGCTTCGATCTCGTATATAACCTTTTCCGATTCCTTAACCAACCATTTCGCTTGTTCTTTTCCATAGAGTTTTTTCAGCGTCGGATACTTAGTCGACCACGTCAGCATGCAACCGCCGTTCGCACCAGAAGCACCGCTACCACATAGGCCTTTTTCAATCACGACAACATGCTTTTCGGGTTGCTGTTGTTTGATTAAAATCGCAGTCCATAAACCCGTATAGCCACCGCCAACAATAGCGATATCACAGTTAACGTCTTTTTGAAGCGGTTTAGAGGACTCTAGCCCCGCATTGATGTTGCCAAATTCCTGCTCCAATGCTTGCTTGAACCAATATGAGTAGTGCTTTTTCATTTGTTGTACCTTACTAAAAACCTAAAGGCGTAAAACTAAAAAAGGAAGACCGAAGCCTTCCTTTACTGATTCCTAACTTCTAATGAGCTGCATATCTATTGGACTACGTGTCTAATAAACTATGTGTCTAAAAAGCTCAGCAGATTAAGATTTTGGCTCTGATTTAGCGTCAAACTTGTCAGACCATGTTTTAAGAACGTCGGCACGTTCGCTGCCCATGCGAGCGAAGTCCATTTTTGCCATGTTCTTTTCTACATTAGGGAAGTTCTCTGCTTTGCCTGTCACACCTTGGTGACCAACAACTGGGTACATTTCGATGTAAAGCTCGTTTGCCGCTTTAGAAATAGACCAATCGATAACACGTTGTGCTGCATCAGAAGGCTTAACAAGGCCTACCGCTTCAGATTCCCAGCCGATGCCTTCAGGCGTAATCACTGAAAGTGGAGCGCCTTGAGTTTTCAGCTTAGCACCACGGCTCGCCATAGAAATACCGATAGCGACTTCGCCCATACCGGCTTGAACACATGGCTTAGAGCCTGAGTGCGTGTAGTGAGCAATGTTTTGATCTAGCTTCTGCATGTAGTTCCAACCTTGGTCTTCACCCATGTTTTGTAACCAAGCCGAAACCTGCATGTAGCCCGTACCAGAAGAAGCCGGGTTTGGCATAGCAATGTGGCCCTTGTAGATAGGCTTCGTTAGGTCATCCCAAGATTTAGGTGCCGGTAGGTTCAATTGCTTAGCCACCACTTCGTTAAAGCAAACTGCATTGAAGAATGCGTCATTGCCATACCAAGCTTGAGTAGACTGTGGATCGTTAAGGTTAGCGCGTAATGCTTCTACACCTTGAGGCGTATAAGGTTTCAGGATGCCCTCTTCTTTAAGCAATGCCATTGAAGAACCAGCAAGTCCCCAAACTACCTCTGCGCGAGGGTTGTTTTTCTCGGCCAATAATTTTGCCGTCATGATCCCAGTTGAATCACGTACCCACTTGATGTTGATGTCTGGGTTTTCACTTTCGAAAGCATTTTTGTATTTAGCTAAAATGTCAGTTTCAAACGCAGTGTAAACCGTCACTTCCTGTGCTGCATAAGCGTTACCAGCTAGTAGAGTTACTAACGCTGCAAGTGATCCTTTCATAAAACGGTTTTTCATCATTTTCTCCAGTCAGGCTCAACTCTAAAGTGAGAAGTTGCCAAAATTAAAAGTTATCGAGGTTTAAAGCTGCCTAGGTTTAGAAGCAACTAAGGTTTAACGTTTCTTAAGTTAGAAGCCTCATCAAGAGACACCTATACCCATAAATTCATTTAGGTGACTAGTACACGCCTTTGCATTGGTATGTACCAGATGAAGTGTATTAACCTAATCGACTTTTATGACGGTTAAATGAACAAAAAATGGCAATTTAAAGATCGGAAAATTTCTCAACACAAGTGACAAATTTGAATATGAAGCTTTTGTGAAAATAACGTTTGGGCTATTTACGACCGTTTAAATTGGTTGTTAAAGTAACCGCAAATATTGGTATAGTCCAAAATACAAATCACGAGAATTGAACATGAGAAACGAATACCTACTACTGACACCGGGCCCTCTATCTACTTCTGAAACCGTTCGCCAAGCGATGCTAAAAGATTGGTGTACTTGGGATGATGAATACAACAAAGACGTTGTTGAAGTGATTCGTAGCAAGCTAGTGACTTTGGCGACTAAGCAAACGGGTTATACGAGCGTACTAATGCAAGGTAGCGGCACCGCTTCAGTTGAAGCAACAATCGGTAGCGTTATCTCTAAAAGCGGCAAGCTTCTTGTTGTTGACAACGGTGCGTATGGTGCCCGTATTGCTCAAATCTCAGAATACTTAAACATTCCATGCCATGTCGTTTCCCCAGGTGAAACATCACAGCCTGACTTGAACAAAATGGAGACGACATTGGCTATGGATTCAGACATTACTCACGTAGCGATTGTCCACTGTGAGACCACTACGGGTATGTTGAATCCAATCGAAGACATCGCCAAATTGGCAAAACAGCACAACAAAACCGTCATTCTAGATGCGATGTCGAGTTTTGGTGGCATCCCTATGGATATTGCTGACTTAGGTATCGATTACATGATCAGCTCGGCAAACAAATGCATTCAAGGTGTACCTGGATTCGGCTTTGTTATTGCGAAGCAATCGGAACTGGAAAAATGCAAAGGCCAAGCTCGTTCATTAAGCCTTGACCTGTTTGACCAATGGCACTGCATGGAAAGCAACCATGGTAAATGGCGCTTCACCTCTCCAACTCATACAGTGCGTGCTTTCTACCAAGCTCTACTTGAATTGGAGCAAGAAGGTGGCATCGAAGCTCGTCATAATCGCTACCAAACCAACCAAACCACATTGGTTGCAGGTATGCGCTCTCTTGGCTTTGAGCCACTGCTTAATGATGATCTTCATTCACCTATCATTACTTCTTTCTATTCTCCAACTCATAGCGATTACCAATTCAAGGAATTCTATGACCGTTTGAAAGAACAAGGTTTTGTGATTTACCCGGGCAAGGTTTCAAACGCAGACTGCTTCCGAATCGGTAACATCGGTGAAGTCTATCCGTCAGACATTGAAGCTCTCATTGGCGCAGTGAAAAACGCTATGTACTGGGACATCAAATAATGACAACGACCAATCAAGAGCCAGTTCTAAAGGCCACACACTTTCGAAGCGAAGGCGATGTGAACACCACGCCAGCACGCGAAAAATGGAACGAATCGCTAAACGATGATGCGATTCAAGTGATGTTAAAGCGTGATGCTGACGTGTTTCTTCATCAAGCCATGTCAACGCCTTGCCTAGACACACTTGAAGCAGCCGAAGGCATCTACATTCAAGATGCGACGGGCAAGAAGTACATGGACTTTCACGGCAATAATGTTCACCAGCTAGGTTATGGTCACCCACACATCATCAATAAGGTGACTCAACAAATGGCGTCATTGCCGTTTTCACCGCGTCGCTTTACCAATGAAACAGCCGTTCAGTGCGCTGAAAAGCTGACACAGATCTGCGGTGGTGATTTGAATCGCGTGTTGTTTGCTCCCGGTGGCACATCAGTGATCGGCATGGCGCTAAAACTTGCTCGACATGTCACCAACAATTTCAAAGTAGTGTCATTGTGGGACTCATTCCATGGCGCGTCACTCGATGCAATTTCAGTAGGTGGTGAAGCTTGTTTCCGCGAAGGCATGGGACCATTAATGGCTGGCGTAGAACGCATTCCACCAGCGGTTTCCTATCGTGGTGCTTTTCCGCTTCGCGGGCAAAGCGCAGGCGGTGAAAGTGAGGCTGCATGTGATGTGCACTACGCCGATTACCTAGAATATGTGATTGAAAAAGAAGGTGGCATTGGTGCCTTCATTTCAGAAGCGGTTCGTAACACAGACGTGCAAGTACCAAGCAAAGCTTACTGGAAACGCATCCGTGAGATTTGTGACAAACACAACGTCCTGTTGATCATTGATGACATCCCTAATGGCATGGGTCGCAGTGGCGAATGGTTTACACACCAAGCTTTTGATATCGAACCTGACATTCTTTGTATCGGTAAAGGTTTTGGCGGCGGCTTAGTACCAATCGCAGCCATGATAACAAAAGACAAATACAACACGGCAGCCCAAGTATCTCTTGGTCACTACACCCACGAAAAAAGCCCAATTGGTTGCGCGGCAGCACTCGCAACCATGGAAGTAATTGAGCAAGAAAACCTACTTGAAAAAGTACAAGCGGACAGCGCATTCGTGCGTGAACAGCTGCTTCAAATGAAAGAGAAGTACCCAGTCATTGGTGACGTTCGCGGCATCGGCCTGCTCTGGGGGGTGGAATTGGTCACAGATCATATCACCAAAACCCGAGCTTTTGATGAAGCAGAAGCCGTGCTTTACCAGTGTCTAAACGATGGCCTGAGCTTTAAGGTGTCACAAGGTAATGTGATTCAGTTGAGCCCACCATTGATCATCAGTCGCAGCGAACTAGAAGTCGCTCTGTCTGTATTCGAAAAAGCGATAGCAAAAGTCTGCAAAGACTTTGAGTACCTTTAAACCACCTTTTAAAGCATGTCTTGAAGCAATAATTTCAAGCAACCAATAACCTAAAACAATCATTTGTCTCCCAGAACAACCTGAGCTGGGAGATAACATAAATAGGACACGACTATGAACACAACATCACCTATCCAAGCGGTTATCTTTGACTGGGCTGGCACTATCGTTGATTTTGGATCATTTGCTCCAACCAGTATTTTCGTGGAAGCATTCAGACAAGGTTTCGACTTTGATATCGACTTAGCAGAAGCGCGTGAACCTATGGGGATCGGCAAATGGGACCACATCCAAGCAGTGGGTCGAATTCCAGCTGTTGACGCTCGTTGGAAAGCTCAGTTCGGACGCTCGATGACAAGTGAAGACGTTGACGCGATCTACGCGGCATTCATGCCTCTTCAAAAAGCGAAAGTAGCCGATCACGCAGCACCTATTTTGAATGCGATAGAAGTGGTCAATAACCTAAAAGAGAAGAACGTGAAGATCGGCTCTTGTTCAGGTTACCCACGTGAAGTGATGGATGTTTTAATTCGTGCTGCTGCAGATTACGGTTACCGACCAGATAACGTGGTAGCGACCGATGACTTACCTCAAGGTGGTCGCCCTGCTCCATTTATGGCACTTAAAAACGTAATCGACCTAGGTGTAACTAGCGTTGCTGCGTGTGTAAAAGTGGACGACGCAGCACCGGGGATCGATGAAGGTCACAACGCAGGCATGTGGACGGTAGGTCTTGTTCTATCTGGTAACGAGGCTGGCTTAACCTACCAAGAATATGTGGATGCAGACGAAACAACACTAGCAGCAGCACGTGAAAAAGCAAACATGAAGCTAAGCAAATCAAACCCGCACTACCTGATCGATACCATTGCAGATTTACCTGGAGTGATTGCAGATATTGAAAGACGTTTGTTAGCCGGTGAACGCCCATAACGGCTATACCTCCTCTAACGCCTGCAATTCAGGCTATGTAACCAAATAATCCGAACACATAAAAAATGAAACCTCGCATCACGTAAAAATGATACGAGGTTTCGTCGTTTCCAACATTTGAGACAGCAATTGTTCGACAAAAAAGTTATAAATAGCACCTTGAAAAATATAAATCCCAACAATCACATTGACTCTCATAAGCAATCAGACTAACAATGTATTAACAGTTCTTGAAAAGGTTCTGCCTGAATCAACGCCTTGATTTACTTACTTTTGCAGTGTCCCACCCGGTAAGTTTTCGCTTTAAAGGCCAGTTCAGATAACAATAAAAATTAATCCAAGGATAAGATTATGAAAAAACTTTCAAAAATCATGTGTGCTGTGATCGCAGCTTCAGGCTTCGCTGCTGCTCCCTCAATTGCTGCAACCACCTATGTGGGTGCGAAAGTCGGAATGGGGTGGCTAGATAGCGCTTGTGTCGACAACGTTGACTGTGAAGATGATTCAGTTGCGGGTGGTGTTTACGGTGGTTACAATTTTACCGATAACATTGCTCTTGAATTGAATGCGGATTACTTAGGTGATTATGACACGAGCTTTAACAACAACGGAGCGACTCAAAGATACAGCGATTCTATCGTAGCCATTTCTTTGAGCCCAATGTATCGACTAGCGATTAAACAAGAGTTTGATATCTTCTTCAAAGCTGGTCCTGCTTACATCATGCACGATGACGAAGACGACGTTGTATTAGCCTTAGGTATCGGCGCAGAGAAACAACTATCAGACGACTGGGCGCTTAGAGTTGAATACCAATACTTTGATGATTTTGACGATAAGATTATTCAAGATCTTAACTCTAACCTTGTTACCGTCGGCCTAAGCTACAATTTCGGTACAGGTAACACAACGGCGTCAGCCGCAACAGTAGCTTCTGCGGCAGCAGTAACACAAGCTCCTTCTGAGCCTATTGCCGAGCCAGAAATCGTTGTTGTTGAAGAAGAAGCAGTTGTTGTTACTAAAGCTCAGACTGAAAGCTTCTCTCAAGGTATGTTTGAGACAAACAGCACTAAATTATCTTCAGACGGTAAAACTGCACTAACACCATTAGTTGAAGTGCTGCAAGCTCACCCTCAATCATCCGTTAATGTTGTTGGTCACACGGATTCAACAGGTGCGGCTGAGTACAACATGATGATCTCTAAGAAGCGTGCAGCTGCTGTAGCCGCGTACATTGAAGAGCAAGGCATTGAAGCGGACCGCATTACGGCTTCAGGTGAAGGTGAAGAAAACCCAGTAGCATCAAACGCTACAGCTGAAGGTCGCGCGCAAAACCGTCGTGTCGACGCAACAATCCCAAGCTTCGAATACCAAGAAGAAGCGCAAATGGAAGAAGTTATCGTAGAAACGGCTGAATAATAGCACTCTACCTTAGTTAAAATAATAAGGGCGGAGCACTTTAAAGTGCTCCGCCCTTTTCTTTATCTGGCTATACCTATAAGCGATAAGCCGTAAGCCGTAAGCCGTAAAGATTAGCCTACCGCCAAGCTGTACAATCAAAAGACTAGATGATTTCCCAGCTGTGGGTCATCTCTACGCCAGCACCTAGCATCAGACATACTGAACAGTATTTCTCTAATGAATCCGCACAGACTTTAGCAACAAGCTCAGGATCAAGGTTGTCACCAGACACTTCAAAGTGAATATTAATCACGGTAAAGATTTTCGGCGCTGTTTCACGACGTGTTGTTTCAAGTTTTGCATTACAGCCTGTGATGTTCTGGCCTGCAGATTTCAAACCATCAACCACATCAACAGAGCTACAACCACCAGCGGCCATGAGCACCATCTCCATAGGGCTTGGCGCTGTAGCACCGCCGCTTCCATCCATAACAATAGAATGGCCTGATTGAGAGTGACCTAGGAATTTAAAGCCTTCGACCCATTTAACTTCTGCTTGCATGTTGTTCCTTAGATGTACGAAAACGTCATCATTATTTGGTATTTTATATCAATGCCTACACCCTACTACTGGCGGCATTTATGAGCAAGATTTTCTATTTGAGATATTTTTTTCATGAATAGTGTAATTTTTTCCATCTAAAACCTGTCTCTATTCGTACATTCAAAATCGAATGAGAAAAACGTCAAGATGAGGTATCTATGAATAAATTATCTAAAATATTGGTATCACTCGTGGTTGCATTACCACTGATTTCGCTGTTTGTAAGCCAGACTGGTACTGCCAATACAATGGATAAAACGGCTAATTCAGGTAAAACTGAAATCGCGACACTGGCTGGTGGTTGTTTTTGGTGTACAGAATCCGATCTAGAAAAACTGACAGGCGTGACAGACGTTATCTCTGGGTATTCTGGTGGTGAATTAGAAAACCCAACCTACAAACAAGTTTCATCGGGTAAATCTGGCCACATCGAAGTGATCAATGTGACCTATAACCCTGATGTGGTCAGCTATGAACAGGTGCTTGACCAATTCTTCCAACACATCGACCCAACCGACGACAAAGGCTCTTTCGTAGATAGAGGTCCACAATATCGACCTGCTATTTTCTATCATAACCAAGAACAGAAAGACGTCGCTCAAAACTTCATGATGGAGATAGACAAAGCTCAGATCTTTGGTGAACCACTAAAAACAGAACTGATTAAGTTTGAAAAATTCTGGCCAGCAGAAGATTACCATCAAGATTATTACAAGAAGAGCAAAGTTCGTTATAACTACTACCGCTACGCTTCTGGTCGTGATCAGTACCTAGATAAAGTCTTCGGCGATGATAGAAAAGAAAACCCGCAAACGATCCGTCAGATCATCGACGGTAAGAATGCGACAGCCAATGCTAAGACATACAGCAAGCCGTCTGATGCAGAGATCAAAGCTTCTCTAACCTCACTGCAATACGATGTTACACAAGACGACGCAACAGAGCGCCCTTTTGACAATAAGTACTGGGACAACAAGCAGGAAGGTATTTACGTAGATACCGTAACGGGTGAGCCTTTATTCTCTTCAAAAGACAAATACAAATCAGGAACAGGTTGGCCGAGCTTTACACAGCCAATCAGCGAGGCTTATGTTGTAACGACTACTGACTACAAGCTGCTTTACCCGAGAACAGAGGTTCGCAGTAAATTTGGTGACTCTCACCTAGGACATGTATTTAAAGATGGTCCAAAGCCAACAGGTTTACGCTACTGCATGAACTCAGCCGCAATGCGCTTTATTCCAGCGGATAAATTAGCAAAAGAAGGCTATGAGGAATACGTTGAGATGTTTGAGGGCTAAGCATTCAGCAATTAACGAACAGCCTATGACAACAAAGCCAGCATATTCGCTGGCTTTGTTTTTCTAACGCACTAACAAGAAGGGTTAACTTAGCCTGTTAACGTTATTAACCCGTTAGCACCGTATCTTCAGGGTATTTCAACAACGAAGGCTCAGGACGAGCTAACATGTAAGCCAAAGTCAAAGGTCCGATTCGTCCAATCACCATTACCACAATCATGATGTATTTCCCCGGTTCAGTTAAGTTTGCGGTTAACCCAGCAGTCAATCCGACCGTCGCAAAGGCCGAAATTACCTCAAACATCACTCGATCAAACGCGGCCTTTTCAGTAAGCATTAACAAAAACATTGCGGTGGTTAACAGTGCTCCACTTACCACAATAATGGCCAATGACTTTGTTACCGCTTGCCAGGTCACAGTACGTTTAAACATCACTACATGCTTTTTCTGACGTAAGAAGGTCCACGTTGCTACAAAAGCGACCGCAAATGTCGAAACCTTAATACCACCACCAGTTGAAGTTGAACCAGCACCAATCAACATCAGTACTATCATCACCAACAATGCAGGTTGTGTATATTGAGACAAATCCACACTGTTAAAACCAGCAGTACGAGCACTCGCTGACTGGAAAAAAGCCGCCAGCCACTGCCCTTGTGTCGACAAGCCCTCCATCGTCGCTGAGTTATTTCTCTCCAATAACCAAAACATCACCGTACCCACCGCCAATAACGTCGGTGTCGCCGTTAGCATAATCTTGGTGTGTAAGTGCAGATGTTGGAAGCCTTTCCGCCAGTTAGTCGATAGGTCGCCCACGACAGTAAAGCCTAATCCGCCGAAAATGAACAAGCCTGCTAAGGTAAAGATCACCAGTGGATCGTCAACAAAGCTCACCATACTGTCTGAGAACAACGCAAACCCTGCGTTATTGAATGCGGAAATCGCGTGAAATAACGCGTAAAAGCTCCCTGTTGCCCACCCCATTTCAGGAACCCAACGAAAACAGAGCAATACGAAACCTATAAATTCCGCCACCAATGCAAAAATGATGATCTTCTTCACTAACTTTCTGAGGTTAATCTTACGATCTTGCCCCAATGCTTCTTTCGCTAATGCTTGCTGTTTCAAACTTAGCCGAACACCAAACATATAGAGCAGCACCGCAGATAGGGTCATCTGCCCTAACCCACCGACTTGCATCAAGAACATCAGTAAGATTTTGCCCGCTAAGGTGAAATGCTGACCGGTATCAACAACACCTAAGCCTGTCACACTGATCGCCGACGTGGCAGTAAACAGTGCATCCGTAAAGCTTAGGCCTGTCACAGAGAACACGGGTAGCGTCAACAAGATTGCGGAAGGGATAAGTACGCCTAAGAAGCTCGTAAGGATAATCTTAGGTTCAGAGCCTTTACGTGGCTTTTTATCACTCTTAAGCGTGTAGAAAGTACCTTTTCGTTTTAACGAATTCATACTGTTACCTTATTTCCGATTGCCAGTTACCAATTGCGTAGCTTTCTAGATAAGGTCTCTTTCGGCCCAGCGATGATCACCACATCCCCAATTTCTAAACTCACATCCAGTTCAGGTGCTTTAGTTAGGTTCGGACCTCGCTTGAAACCAAGTACCTCGACACCATTTTCTTTACACAGCTTAAGGTCACCAAGTTTCTTACCCAAAAAATTAGAACCAATAACAATTTCCGTCATCGCTAAACCGCTGCCAAGGTCGATAAACTCAAGAACGCGTCTATCCAACATTTTACGCGCAACACGAATACCCATGTCTCGCTCCGGCATGATGATATGGTCGGCACCAATCTTAGAAAGGATCTTGCCGTGAAACTTATCGTTCGCCTTCACCCAAACAGCTTTTGCGCCTGATTCTTTTACCACTAGCGTCGTTAGAATACTGGAGTTAACATCAGAGCCAATCGACACCATCACCATATCGTAATCGTCCAGCCTTAGTTCTTTAACTGTCTCTTCGCTCGTACAGTTCGCAACAATCGCTTGTGAAACAAAATTAGCCGCTTCTTTCACTCGCTCTTCATCAATATCGACAGCGAGCACCTGCGCCCCTGAACTTTGTAGCTCTTTGCATACAGATAACCCAAAACGCCCTAAGCCGATAACTGCATATTGTTTGTCACTCATTTATTACTCCACTTACAAAGCTACGTAGCATCGAAAACAAATAACAAAATTGTCTTCATACAAAAAAACGACTATATATCCATATAGAGATACAATTGTCAGCTAATCGATTGATTTATAAAGGTAGAGAACAAAAGTGATTTCTGCTAATTTCTAACCCATAATTTCTGCGGCAGTACACACAATGAATGAATTCATAACCCAAGTACAAACCTACATCAACCAGAGCCATAGCGATTGGGCAAATAGCGTCCTATTCATCACTATTGCGAGCTTTTTCGCTTGGGTCGCTTGGCGAATTGTCCATAATCGCCTGGAAATCTTGGTCAAAAAAACCCAATTTCATTGGGATGACCTACTGCTAGAGGCCTTAAAAACACCTGTCAGTACGTTGCTTTGGTGCTGGCCTGCTACCGTGTCTGTTGGCTTGATTCTTCAAGACCAGTTTGGCAATGAAATCAACTGGCTAAGAACACTTAAACACATACTGATCATATCTACGTTTGTTTGGTTTACGCTGCGAATGATCAGTAACTCTGAAGAGTATGTCTTAGAGCAAAAAACCAGAGACGAAACCACAGTACAGGCTATCGCAAAGGTGGCTCGACTGTTCTTTATGGTGATGGGTGGCTTAACCATCATGCAGGCGTTTGGGCTGAGCCTATCGGGCTTGCTTACCTTTGGTGGTGTCGGTGGTTTAATCGTCGGTTTAGCCGCTAAAGATCTACTGTCGAACTTCTTCGGTGGCATGATGATTTACTTCGACCGCCCTTTTAAAGTCGGTGATTGGATACGCTCTCCCGATCGTCAAATCGAAGGTACTGTCGAACGCATTGGCTGGCGCATGACGATTATCCGCACTTTTGATAAGCGTCCTTTGTACGTTCCAAATTCGGTGTTCAGTAGTATTGTGGTAGAGAACCCATCGAGAATGTTGAATCGTAGAATCAATGAAACCTTTGGTCTTCGTTATCAAGATGCAGACAAATTGGCGCTCATTGTTGATGATGTAAGAACCATGCTCGAGACCCACCCAGATATTGATGCCAAGCAAACGTTGATCGTTAACTTTGACAAATTTGGGCCATCAACACTGAACTTCTTTATCTACACCTTCACAAAAACAGTCAACTGGATCAGGTACCACAAAGTGAAGCAAGACGTTCTGTTACAGGTTCTGGCGATTATTCATAAACACAATGCAGACATCGCGTTCCCAACACAGACACTCAAGATTGACACTCAAGATTTTTCTAATGTTCAAGGTCATAACAGCGTTCAAAGCCGAGGTGAGAATCAGAATGTTAGCGATCCCAAAGACATATTGAACTCCCCTACGGAAGGTCATCGATAGTCAACATCCTTCTTGGTTATCGATAAGTAATAAGCGTGAAGCGTGGTAATATGATGGCAGTATTCTAATGCACATAATTACCACTCTATGATTTTACCTGTCATCCTAGCTGGCGGCTCTGGAAGCCGCCTCTGGCCACTGTCTCGAGAGCTCTATCCTAAGCAATTTCTGAATATTGCTGGCGAACAGTCGATGCTTCAGCAAACACTTCAACGCCTGCAAGGTATCGACGCACACCTAACGGATAGCAGCTGCGATGCGCCATTCATCATCTGTAATGAAGAGCATCGTTTTATCGCTGCTGAACAAATTCGCTCAGCTAACGTCCTGCACAGTGGCATTCTGTTAGAACCTGTCGGTAGAAATACTGCGCCAGCCATCGCACTTGCAGCCTTGCAAGCTTTGACCAAGTCTCATAACACTAAGGGAGAAGCGGCTGACCCAATCTTATTAGTGCTTGCTGCCGACCATCACATCGCTAAAACCTCTGAATTCCAACAATCGATTAACCGTGGTGTTGATTACGCAAAACAAGGCAAACTGGTGACATTCGGTATAACCCCAAATGCTCCAGAGACTGGCTATGGCTACATCAAACAAGGGCAACCTCTTATCCCTAGCCTACAACTAGAAACCAACACTACAGACCAGCCAACCCATTATGCTTACGACATTGAGTGCTTTGTAGAAAAGCCCGATAAAGCAACCGCAGAAGCATACATTCGCTCAGAACAGTACCTATGGAACAGTGGCATGTTCATGTTCAAGGCATCACGCTATCTTGAAGAACTCGCCGAACACCACCCCGAGATATTAGCGGCTTGTAAACTCGCTCTTGCAAAGCAAAATACCGACCTCGACTTTATCCGTATCGACGCTGAAGCATTCAAAAGCAGCCCAAGCGATTCCATCGATTATGCCGTGATGGAGAAAACCTCGCACGCAGCTGTGATCCCGATGGATGTCGGTTGGAATGATATTGGCTCATGGTCTGCTATCTGGGATGTAAGCGACAAAGATGAGCATAAAAACGTCATTGAAGGTGATGTGTTAACCGTCGACTCTCAACACAACTACATCCATGCTGAAAACAAGCTAGTTGCTACTGTAGGTGTCGATAACCTGATTATTGTCGAGACCAAAGACGCTATATTGGTCGCAGACAAAGACAAGGTTCATGGTGTGAAATCGATTGTTAGTCAACTAAGTCAAGCAGGTAGAACAGAGCATATTCATCATCGTGAGGTATTTAGACCTTGGGGTAAATACGATGTGATTGATTTAGGAAAGCGAGACAAAGTTAAGCGTATCACCGTAAAAGCGGGTCATCAGCTTTCACTTCAGATGCATCATCATAGAGCGGAACATTGGATAGTAGTAGCTGGCACTGCGAAAGTGACCAACGATGAGATAACCTATCTCGTCGAAGAAGATCAATCGACTTACATCCCTTTAGGTCACATCCACTGCCTAGAGAACCCTGGCGAGATACCTCTTGAAATGATTGAAGTTCAAACTGGCAGCCATTTAAGTGAAGACGATATCATTCGATATCAAGACAGCTATGGGCGAGATGTTCGAAGCGAACAAGCTTCGTCGTCTCAGAACAAAAAATCGAAATAGAAGCGGCTTCAATCAAATGAAACCAACATTAGATCTTAGCTGCTTTAAGAACAACGACATTCGCGGCATCATTGGTAGCCAAATCAATGAGCCGTTTGCCTATCTGCTTGGAAAGGCGTTTGGTGAATATCTCCTGCCAGGAAATGCCAAGACCCCAAGTGCATGGCATCCAGTCGTTATTGGTCGAGATAACCGTGAAACGTCTTTGTCATTGCAAGAAGCCATTACTGCAGGCTTAATCGAGTCCGGGATAAACGTCATTGATCTTGGGATGACTGGCACTGAAGAAGTCTACTTTGCGACTCGTCACCTAAAAGCGATTGGCGGAATACAAATCACAGCCAGCCATAACCCAATCAATTACAACGGAATGAAATTGGTCGGTGTAGACGCTAGCCCCATCAGTAAAAACAGTGGTTTAGATGAAATCAAACGACGCATTGAAGAACTTAATCAAAAGCTGAACTGCAATTTACCGTTCGTTCATGCACAACCAAGTAACTCTAGTAGATCAACCAGTGTTCTCGCCCCTTATGTAGGCCATCTACTCTCCTACATAACACCTTCTAAACTTTCACCAATGAAGATTGTGGTTAACGCAGGAAACGGCGTTGCAGGACATGTCATTGATGCTTTAGAGAAGAAATTTAAAGAACTCAGTGCCCCTATCACCTTCATCAAGGTTCACCATACTCCTGACGGAAATTTCCCTAATGGTATTCCCAATCCATTGATTATAGAAAACCAAATAGCGACTCGAAATGCTGTGTTAGAACATTCGGCCGATCTAGGGATTGCGTGGGATGGTGATTTTGACCGCTGCTTTTTCTTTGATGAAAAAGGCAATTATATTGAGGGTTACTATATTGTCGGGTTGCTCGCTGAAGCATTTTTGTTAAAAGAGCCTAACGCCACAGTGTTGCACGATATGCGTATGACATGGAACACGATTGAAGTCGCCAATAAGCTTGGTGGGAAGGCTGTTGCAGTCAAAGCTGGGCATGCGCTCATCAAAGAGAAGATGCGAGAATTAAACGCTGTGTACGGTGGTGAAATGAGTGCGCACCATTATTTCCGTGACTTTGGGTATTGCGATTCAGGAATGATTCCTTGGCTGCTTGTTATCGAACTGATGTCGAAAACTCAACAATCTCTTCATCAATTGACCAATTCGAGTATGGATAGATTTCCCTCTTCAGGAGAGATCAATCGCAGAGTTTCAGACCCAGAACAAGTCATGGCTTATGTGCTGTCGCACTATCAAGTTGATGCCGTTGAGATCGATCACACAGACGGGCTCAGCATGAATATGGGCACATGGCGCTTCAACTTAAGAACGTCCAATACAGAGCCGTTGATACGCCTCAACGTGGAAACCAAGCAAGATAGAACTTTACTGTCACTTAAAGTCGACGAGTTACTGTCTTTTCTCATTTAAGAGTACAAGGCACTTTCCGCTTACAACTAAGAACCACAAAAAAGCCCTTACTAGCGATTGCTAATAAGGGCTTTGAATTTTCAGTCGTTTAGTGACTGGCTATAATGATTAGATTACTTGTTGCGGCGAGCTTCAACAGCGTCTGCCAACTGGCGAAGTACTGTTTCAGTATCTGCCCAACCAATACATGCATCAGTAACAGATTGGCCGTAAGTTGCAGCTTTACCATCAACAAGATCTTGGCGACCTTCAACAAGGTGAGATTCAATCATCACACCAAAGATAGCTTTGTCGCCACCAGAGATTTGAGCACTAACGTCATCAGATACATTCATTTGACGCTTAAACTGCTTAGAGCTATTTGCGTGGCTGAAATCAATCATTACCTTTTGTGGAAGGCCTGACGCAGCTAGTTCTTCTTTGATTTTACCTACATGCTCAGCGCTGTAGTTTGGCTCTTTACCGCCACGTAAAATGATATGACAGTCAGGGTTACCCACTGTTTCAATAATTGCTGAGTGTCCGTACTTAGTTACAGATAAGAAGTGGTGCGAAGCGCTTGCCGAACGAATAGCGTCTGTTGCGATCTTGATGTTGCCATCAGTACCATTCTTAAATCCAACTGGGCAAGATAGGCCAGAAGCCAGTTCACGGTGAACCTGAGATTCTGTCGTACGTGCGCCAATTGCGCCCCAGCTGATTAAGTCAGCAACGTATTGAGGCGTGATCATATCTAGGAATTCACTTGCCGTCGGCATTCCCATATCAGTTAGGTCAAGCAGTAGCTTACGTCCAAGACGAAGACCATCATTTAGCTTGAACGTGTCGTTCATGTACGGGTCATTGATTAGACCTTTCCAACCAACGGTTGTACGTGGCTTTTCAAAGTAAACACGCATTACGATTTCAAGGTTATCGCCAAGTTCGTCGCGCAACACTTTCAAACGCTTGCCGTACTCAAGAGCAGCTTCTGTATCATGAATAGAACATGGGCCAACAATAACAAGCAAGCGGTCGTCGCTTTCTTCTAAAATATTGTGGATCGCTTTGCGGCTTTCAAAGGTTGTAGAAGAAGCAACTTCTGTCGCTGGAAACTTTTCTAAAACAGCAACAGGTGGTAATAACTCTTTTACTTTGTTAATTCTTACATCATCAGTCTGGAACATTGCTTACTTCTTCCTTTTTTCTATCCTTGAGCTGAATGTACGTTGTCTCACGTAACTTTCTTTCAGCACTAATCTTCTTGTTCCTTGTAACTTAACTAGTAAAAACTCTAGTTTCAATCACTAATTGAAAATAAACGCAATTTTTTTTGTGTTTTATATTAGAAACACCCTGTATAGCATTATTTACACGCTATCGATTGCGTAATTTCAAGGAAGACAAGAGCAGCTATTCTTCAAGCTTCAGCATACATGTAGCATTGTGTAGCACTTGAAAACAAAAAAAGCTCACGTGATTAACGCAAGCTCTCTATTCAACTACATTCTTTTCAATGGTTTGACAACGCTATCAAGCCCTTCAATTTTCAGAGCAAGGCACAGTTTTAATAAGTCGCCTAGTTCACCAGAGGGGAACCCTTTTTTATCGAACCACAGCAAATATTCTTCAGGCAAGTCAATCAACGTACGACCAGCGTATTTACCAAATGGCATTTGCATTCTAGCAAGTTTAATCAAGTTCTCTTTCTCTAGCATTACAGGCTCTTTCTAAGCGTCATCGATATTCTGTAGAGTATCACCGAAACGTTCAACCCAATAGTTGATCGCATCTTTGGCATCATCAAGCGAGTCAATCATGGTTGAAAATCTTTATAACTGGTGAATTTAGTTGCGGTTTTAATTGGGCCGCCTGCACAACCAAACAAGAAAATGCTGGTTGCAACAAGCAAAAAGACTTTTAAAGGTTTCATGACGCACTTAGTTAAAATTAAGGAATTTAATTGAGTAAGTCATACCTTATATGAAAAGTTTGTAGAAAAGGGGAGTTAAAACTCAGAGCTAGCTTTAAAATTAATCATGCTGAACGGTGTGTGCATACTCTACGATTACCTGATTTCCTTCGATATAAGCATTTTGGATCTCACCATCAACGCTCATTCTACTTTTCAGGTAGACCACTTTTGGCCCTGACTCATTACCTTCTTTAAGAGAAGGAAACACATTCCTAGGCTCTAAATGAAGTAAACGACAAAAGTGACTAACGAAAGACATCGTTAATGGCGTCTCGCCTCTTAGCACTCTAGAGAAATCAAGCTGGTTCATTCCAAGCTTTTTTGAAAACTCCATCTGCGTAATACGCATTCTCGATTTTTGTGACATCCACGTTTGATATAACGCGTCTCTATCTAGTTCTGTGAATTCCATACCGACTCCTTTATATAATTCATACCAATCAATTGTCCGGCTTTTCATACATAGCATGTCAGGGTTTGGTTAGTGGAAACCAAAGGTTTGGTTTTGATATGCGCGCAATTGTTGTGCAGAACAAAACATCACAATCGAAAAACATTCACAAAAGCGATTAGAGTAAATACTTTCTTCATTTATATCAATAATTTATACGTTAGCGAACTAAACATATAGCAAGTTAATTTGTATTAAGAATTAAAAGTTCGAGATTGGCATTCCACATTTCAATCTATTGATTCGCATTTATAAAACTGGTTGGCTACATTTCGCTTGCTCAAACGCACTTCTGGCAAACTATTTGAAAGAATAGGACGCAAAGCCACCGGTCTGTCGACAATTATTCTGTCTATGATAGCGGGGCCGCCACTTAATAGGATTTAAGTGTCAATGCATGCTGGAGTGTTCTCTTTTTTGTCGGCCAAATACAGTAAGGACAAATAATGAAACAACTCCCAAAAAAATCGCTCATCGCACTATCGCTACTTAGCGTAAGTGGAGCAAGCTTCGGTCACGGTTATGTTTCGGCATACAATAATGGCGTTGCTGAGAGTCGTGTCGCCCTATGTAAGTTCCCAGCGAGTGATACACAACAAAAAAACACCAACTGTGGTGGTATCCAATATGAGCCACAAAGTGTGGAAGGCCCTGAAGGCTTCCCTGAAGTCGGCCCTGCAGATGGAAAAATCGCCAGCGCGCAATCATCTTTAGCGGCAGCGCTTGACGAGCAGACAGCCGATCGCTGGGTTAAACGCCCGATCAAGTCTGGTTCTCAATACTTCGAGTGGACGTTCACAGCTAATCACAAGACTCGCGACTGGAAATACTACATTACTCAACCCGACTGGAACCCAAACCAACCTTTGGCGCGCAGTTCTTTCAACTTAACGCCATTCTGTGTTGTTGAAGGCAATATGGAACAGCCACCAATGCAAGTAAGCCACTTGTGTAATGTGCCAGAACGCGAAGGTTATCAAGTGATCCTTGCGGTATGGGATGTAGGTGACACTGCTGCGGCTTTCTACAACGTTATCGATGTGAAGTTTGATGGCGACGGCCCTATCATCCCGGATTGGGATCAAGGCGGTCAAATCAACCCAACACAAGACCTGAATGTTGGTGATGCTGTTTATACTCGCGTATTCGACCAATCCGGTGAGAACGCTTCATACAGCACTGAGCTTGTGATTGAAAGTACTGAGCAAGGCAAAGCCAATAACTGGTCTTACGCTCTTTCTTCTAAAATCAATCAAGAGCAGACGCAAATCAAAGCAGGCCAATTGAACGACCAAGGTGATTTCGCCCCCGTTTACGGCACTAACCCTGTTTATCTAAAAGCAGGCTCTGGCTTTAACAGTGTAGAAATCGGCTACAAGATTGATACTCCAGAACCAGAGCATGAGCTAGAAGTAACAGGCTTAGAGTCAGAGTACATTATTGATGAAAACCAACCGACACAGCTTGATCTTACTCTTGCAGCAACAGGCGATATTCAAGCTGAATTGACTGTGTACAACCATCACCGTGAAGCACTTGCATCTCAGAAGTCTGAGTTAACAGACGGACAAGTTGAAGGTGTTCAATTGACTCTTTCTAAGTCTGAAGCTGGCCACCACATGCTTGTGGTTGTGACGAAAGATGACCAAGGTAACTTAGTGGATCAGAACACGCTTGATTTCCACCTAATGGACGAGCAAACACCGCCACCAGCAGGCGACTACGACTTCGTGTTCCCAGAAAGCATTGAGTCTTACACAGCAGGAACAAAGGTTCTAAGCAGCGATGGTGGCGTTTATCAGTGTAAAGAGTTCCCATACTCTGGCTACTGTGTTCAATGGGCTCCAACAGCAACTCAGTACGAACCAGGTGTCGGTTCACACTGGCAAAGTGCTTGGAACAAAGTGGACTAAGTACTCGCTAGATACTTACTTTGTATTGGGTGAGTTTTAGTCATCAACCAAACAAAAACGGATGCCCAAAGCATCCGTTTTCTTGTTCATTAAAAGTAGAAACGCCAGTTGTCAAAGTAGATAGTGGTCTGCCAACAGAGCAACAAACAAGATCATGAGATGATAGATGGAGAACTTAAAGGTCTTCATCGCCATATTAGGCTCATCACGATACTTAAGTACCCAAGCGTGATAAACAAACCCGCCGTTTAACACCAATGAAGCGCTTAGATATATCCAACTACTCATGCCGACCAACACCGGCAATATACATACGATACTTAGCAGCAAGGTATAGAGCAGAATCGATGTTTTGGTGTAAGCAATACCATGGGTCACAGGCAGCATGGGGATATTCACTTTGGCATACTCATCACGACGATGAATTGCCAACGCCCAGAAGTGCGGAGGCGTCCAAATAAAGATGATCATCACCAACAACCAAGCATTTGAGTGCAGTTCATTGGTAACCGCCGTCCAGCCCAATAGCGGAGGCATTGCACCAGCGATCCCTGCGATCACAATGTTTTGCGGCGTTGCTCGCTTCAAGTACATAGTATAAATTACCGCATAGCCCAATAAGCTTGCAAAAGTTAACCACGCAGTCAGTTGATTGACCCACACCACTAACGTGACAAACCCAAGTAACCCAATACCCGCAGCAAAGCTGAATACACGCACACTACTCAGTTCACCGGATGGTAAAGGACGTCGATTTGTTCGAGTCATCTGGCCGTCGATCTTTTTATCGATCAAATGGTTAAACGCAGCGGCTGAACCCGCCATGAGCCCTATCCCAATCATCCCGAACACAGTTTGCTGAAAAGGTAATCCATTAGACACAGCCAAACACATTCCAACCAATGCCGTCAGCAACATCAAAGCCACCACTTTAGGCTTGGTCAGCGTTAAATAAATTTTCCAAGTGGCTTTGTTTTTTATAGCAATTTCGTTACTTAAAGCTATGTCATTGTTGGCTGCTATCTTATGAGTTAAGGCTGCGTCTTGAGCCACCACTTCATACTGTGTTGACGTTCTACTGACCATGATTACCTCCTTGTAATACACTGCTTTTCACCAAGCTCTGACTCGGTTTGTGTTGCCACACGACAAAATTGGTTACAACCATGCTGATGAGCAACATCGCTGCGACTAGGTTATGCAAAACCGCAACTGAGATTGGCAGATGAAACCATACATTACTGATCCCAAGGCTGATTTGAGTAAACAACACTATTGCGACAATGACGCTCAGCTTTTGGTGAGGCACTTGACCAAAGTTCCATAGCTGGTACACGACCATCAGCACCGTTAATGTCGCCACAATAGCCCCGAACCTGTGCATGACATGTATGGTAAGCCTCGCGGGATACTCCAACACGCCAAACTCATAGTTATCGTGTCCATGTTGAGCAAAATCGAACGCATTTTTGAAATCGAGATAGCTCATCCAGTTACCTTCACAAATAGGCAATTGGGTACACACCAAAGCGGCATAATTAGACGATGTCCATCCACCTAGTAATATCTGACCAACCACAACGATTAACCCAAACAATGCCCAAGCTTTAAGAGGAGAATGGGAAACAGACTCACCAAAGTGATGTTGGACATTAGACAGACGACAGTAGAGCAAACACAACAGTGACAGCAACGTGAAGCCCCCCATCAAATGCGCCATAACCACAACGGGCATCAACTTGAGAGTCACCGTCCACATTCCAAGCAAAGCCTGAAATATCACGGTTGCAGAGATAAGTAACGGAAGACCAGCAGTTGTTATATTCTTTTTAATACACCAAGCAACAACGACAAAGATAAGCAGCCCTAATGTTCCTGCAAAGTAGCGATGGATCATCTCTATCCAAGCTTTGTCTGCTTCGAGAGCTCGTTCTGGAAATTGTAGATTGGCTTGATTAACTGCTTGGGTATTCGAGGGAACGGTAATCTTTCCATAGCACCCAGGCCAGTCAGGACAGCCAAGGCCAGCATCAGACAAACGGGTATAAGCGCCGAGCACAATCACGGTAAGGGTTAACAAGATAGTTAATCTCATCATGTGCATGAGTAAATCAGGGGCTTTATTCTGCATCATTTATCTCCCTATACTTATTCCCTTTTCGCTAACAACACTCAGCATTAACGCAATCTGCTAAAGCTCATCAACTCAAGCTTATCAACTTAAGCTGATTAACTACCCAACTAGTGACAGCTTAAGCAGCTTTCTTAGATCATGAATCATGCCTTTAGATTGGCTGACTAGCTGCGAAGGATCAGAAACACTTTTGTATTCCATAACCAATTGCCCGAGTGGGTCAATGATGACAATGGAAGCGGGTGCAAACTCAGTACTTAATTGATCACCACCAGCTAAAAACGACAAATCAGGCTTGTTGAGCGAACCCGACAACGAGTTACCTTCTGAGACGAAAACAACGGCGGTCACTCGCTCTTTGTTTTTCCCTAACGCTAAGTAGCTTTGATTCAAATAATGGAGTTGTTGTTCACACAAGCTTTCGCACTCCATCGGTGCGATATAACCCACAACCCACCCCTCTCCTGCCATGGGTACCGTTACGCCGAAATCCGCTAGTGTAATTCTTGGTTCTACCAATTCGCCTGAGTTAGTGACACCTGATGTATACCAATTCTGATCCAACACTGTTTTGGCGATAATCGCAGGCAAAGCGAAAATTAAAACGAGTCCGATTAATACCAAACGTCCCTTAGTACGACGGCTTCTAAGCTCAGCCATGTTTGCCTCGGTACTTTCCCTGTTCACTTGTGCTTGAGACTTATCCATCGTTGTTCTCCGTGATAGGTGTCGTTTTTAGGTACCGATAGCCAATTAACAACATCAAAAACAAAAGTACCGCTGCCATTACAAACCATTGAAATGAGTAACCGAAGTGCTTCTCAGATTTCATTGCCGTCGGTCGCCATAACAACTCATAAGGCCACGATTCTAAGCTTTGCGGTTGGAAGACAAAGGGTAAAACGGCTTGTCCTGTGTACTCTGATAACGCTGTTATGTTGATGTTTTGAATTCTTTTAGGCGTTGTGTTTTCTAAACCCAGCTCATGACTTAGAGGATTCACTGAACGAGTGTACAAACGCCCTGACATATTGGTTGATAATGTTATGTTTCCTAGTTGTGGAAGCTCTCTTCTGTCATTACTTGCCGCAACGAACCCCAGATCGATCAATAACTGATTTTCGGCCACTAATGACTCGTTTTCATCTTTAAAGCGAACCTCACCCAACATGTAAATCACATACCCCACCGCTCCTTGGTTAACCTGATTGTCTAACAAGACCACTAAACCACTTGGTGTTTCCAATTCCACATCAACCTTCAAACCATTTAAAGACAGCTGTTCAGATGCACCTTGCGCTTGTATACGCGAGTCCTTCCATTCAGAGATAACCGTGTCCAATGACCTAGGCGATTGCTGCGCTCTTTCTGATAGCTGTTGTTCATAACGCAATTTCTCGTTACCACGCTCTAACTGCCACAAACCCAACTTGATTAAAATGCCGACTGAAACCACAGTTAAAACAACCGCTATCCAAAAACCTTTACTGCGGAACTTGTGTTCATCATCAATCAATCCGTTTGGAGTTATCACTATGGCGTTATCTACCTTTGTGTTGTTGTTTAAAATTGTATTGGTCGCTTTGCTGTTTTTTATCGCTTTCAATTTGATGAAAGGTCTAATCCAAATCGCCTCAGGTAAGCAAAATGGCAAAAGACTGAGTCACTTCTTGGGTCGTCGAGTCATGTGGTCAGCCGTTGTCGTGCTACTGTTGTTACTGGCTTTAGGTTCAGGAGTGATAACTCCCAACCCTCGCCCTTATTAATCCCCTATAGGCTCAACCGCTAAAGCACATAAACAAACACAAACAGCCCTAACCAAACCACATCAACAAAGTGCCAATACCAACTGCCCGCTTGGAACGCAAAGTGGTCTTTCGGAGTGAAGTGGTCTTTCGCAACTCTCGCCAGTAACACAATCAAAAAAATCGTTCCCAAACAGACATGCAAACCATGGAATCCGGTCAATAAGAAGAAGGTATTGCCATAGATACCGGATTGAAGTGTCAGTCCCATCTCTTGATAAGCATGAAGGTACTCTTCAACTTGGAAGAACAGGAAGAAGCCAGCCAGAACAATGGTTATCTCTAGCCACACGATCAAAGCCATACGCTTGTTTTGTTCAAGACTGATATGTGCCATGTGCAGCGTCACAGAGGAAAGCAGCAGGATAATGGTGTTCTTAAGCGGGATACCTTGCCAAGGCATGGCTTGTGTCGTTACGCCATCAGGGGTAGTCGTTAACGGCCACATTGATTGGAACATCGGCCACAACACTTCATGGGTCATTTCATTATTGCCCGCCCCACCAATCCAAGGCACAGAAATCATACGAGCATAGAAAAGCGCGCCAAAGAAAGCGCCGAAGAACATGATCTCAGAGAAGATGAACCAACTCATGCCTTGCCTAAAGGAGCGGGATATTTGCTCAGAATAAACGCCACTTAATGATTCCGTGATCACATTACTAAACCATCCTGTGAGCATGTAAAGCAACACACAAAATCCGACTAACAGAACTGCTTTTCCAAACACGCCGCCAGCAGCGTCGGTGCCCATATTTTGCACCGTCAAACCAGCGCCAACCGCGACCAAAAACAGCGCGACGGCACCCACTAATGGCCAGTGACTTTGATGTGGAACGAAATAAACTTCCTTTTTAGAACTCATCGCTCAACTCCTTATGTTGATACTGGTTCTGTAATTTCTTAATTACTTGCGAGGACATTAGGCTCAGGTTCGTTTACTCCCCCAACCACCTCACTCGTGATATTGAATAACGTATAAGAGAGCGTAAGCGTATGTATCGATTCTGGAATATCGGGCTCGATGTAAAATATCAACCCCATTTCAGCGGTCTTGTATCCGTCCAATGGCTGCTGATTAAAACAAAAGCATTCCATCTTATTGAAGTAAGTTGCCCCCATACCTGGAGAAACCGATGGTACGGCTTGACCAACCAACGAGGTACCAGAAAGGTTTTTGGCAATGTAGTTAGTTTGAACCACCTCACCAGGATGAACTTCTAACACTCGAACCTCAGGCGAAAACTGCCATGGCATATCTGGCTTGATGTGGGACATGAATTCAACGCGGACCGTACGAGAGTAGTCTGGCTGCATTCCCTGAGGTTGAACTGCGGAAACGGTATTGGTTTTACCATTGATCCCTAAAGCCTCACACATCACATCGTAGAGCGGCACCAAAGCGAAACCGAAGCCAAACATCGCAACCACGCTTAACACCAAGTAGCCCGTCAGCGTTTTGGTCGATCGCTTATTAGACAGGCGCTTTGGTTGCTTTTTATCTTGATTGGGATCGCTTTGCTTATCACTCATAGCTCATCCCTCTAATCCACTTTAGGTGGATGAGTAAAGGTGTGGTGAGGCGCAGGGCTTGGTACTGTCCACTCAAGTCCTTCAGCTCTGTCCCAAGGCTTGCTTGGTGCAGGCTCTCCGCCTCTTACGCACTTGATAGCCAGCCATAAGAAGATCAGCTGAGACAACCCAAAGGCAAAACCTCCAATCGACACCACTTGGTTAACATCAGCAAACTGAATGGCGTAATCTGGAATACGACGCGGCATACCCGCTAACCCCAAAAAGTGCATTGGGAAGAACAGCACATTGACAGAAATTACCGACGTCCAGAAATGCCACAGACTGAGCTTGTGATCGTACATATGCCCTGTCCACTTAGGCAGCCAGTAATAGGCGGCGGCCATAATTGAGAACACGGCACCTGTTACCAGAACATAGTGGAAATGAGCCACAACAAAGTAGGTATCGTGGTATTGGAAATCAGCAGGCACTATTGCCAACATCAATCCAGATAAACCACCAATCGTAAACAGAACAATGAAGGCAATCGCAAACAGCATTGGCGTCTCAAAGGTCAAAGCACCCCGCCACATGGTTGCCACCCAGTTGAAGACTTTCACACCGGTCGGCACAGCGATCAACATGGTGCAATACATGAAGAACAATTCGGCAAATACTGGCATACCCGTGGTGAACATGTGGTGCGCCCAAACCAAGAATGACAGCAATGCGATACTACAGGTCGCGTACACCATAGAGTGGTAGCCAAACAGACGCTTACCACTGAATGCAGGGATGATCGCCGAGACAATACCAAAAGACGGCAAAATCATGATGTACACTTCTGGGTGCCCAAAGAACCAGAATATGTGCTGGAACATCACCGGGTCCCCACCACCAGCGGCATCAAAGAAGCTAGTGCCAAAGTACTTGTCAGTCAGTACCATGGTCACCGCACCCGCGAGAACGGGCATCACGGCTATTAGCAAGAAAGCGGTAATTAACCAAGTCCATACGAACATCGGTAGCTTGAACCAAGTCATGCCCGGCGCACGCATGTTCACTATGGTTACGATCACGTTAATCGCCCCCATGATCGAACTGATCCCCATAATATGAACTGAGAATACGAATAGCGCGGTACTGTCTGGACCATAAGTTGTCGAGAGTGGCGCGTAGAAGGTCCAACCAAAACTTGGGCCGCCTCCCTCAGTAAACAAAGATCCGATCAAGATTAGAAACGCAAAAGGCAAGATCCAGAAACTGAGGTTGTTCATTCTCGGCAACGCCATATCTGGAGCTCCGATCATCATCGGGATCATCCAGTTAGCCAAGCCCGTAAATGCTGGCATCACGGCACCGAATACCATGATTAAACCATGGACTGTAGTCATCTGATTGAAGAAATCTGGCTCAACAAGTTGTAACCCGGGTTGGAATAGCTCAACACGGATCACCATTGCCATGGCACCACCCGTTAAGAACATCGCAAAACTGAACCACAGATAAAGTGTACCGATGTCTTTATGATTGGTTGAGTAAAGCCAACGCGCCCAGCCTTTAGGTGCCGCATGTGAATCGTGATCGTCAACAGGCAAATCATCATTGCCCAGCGTACCTTCCGCAGAATGGATCAGAACTTGGTCTTCTGCAGGAGCCGATTTCACCGGCTTATTGATTGGTGAACTCATAACTGCTCCTTAGCATCATTTTGTGCTTCATCCGTTGAGCCCTGTTCATCAGGTGCTTGAGCTCCGCCTTCTTGCTTGGCCTTATAAGCGTTCACATCTGAAGCCTGAACAATATCGCCGGTGTCATTACCCCAAGCATTTCGTTGATAAGTCACTACCGCTGCGATCTCTTTCTCGGTTAACTGATTATCGAATGCTTGCATCGCCGTTCCGCCACGACCATAAACAATGGTGTCGATATGAACATCGACATCACCAAGGGCAATAGGACTTCCTTTGATGGCAGGGAATGCTCCGGGAATGCCTTCACCGTTTGCTTGGTGACAAACCGCACATCGAGTTTTGTAAACCTCTTCACCGATGGTATTCAACTCTTCCAAAGAAAGTGACGCATCTAATGCATCTTTCGCGGCTTGTTGTTCGGCTATCGCCAACTCTTTCTGTTCTGCTAGCCATGCGTCAAAATCGTCTTCTTCCATGGCATGCACCACTATCGGCATGAAACCATGAGCGCGGCCACACAACTCTGCACACTGCCCTCGGTAGACACCGGGCTCATCTATCTTTGTCCAAGCCTCATTAATAAAACCCGGAATGGTATCTTTCTTAACGGCGAATGCTGGCACCCACCATGAGTGAATCACATCGTCGGAAGTCATCAAGAAACGGACTTTACGGTCAACAGGCAGTACAAGCGGCTTATCAACTTCTAGCAGGTAATGCGCGCCTTTCACTTCAATTCCTTCAATCTCTTTATCACTGGTCGCTAGAAGGCTGAAAAATTCGACGTCTTCACCAAAATAGCTGTAATGCCATTTCCATTGTGAACCAGTGATTTTAACGGTCAGATCTGATTGGGAGGTGTCTTCCATCGCTATCAAAGTTTTGGTGGCGGGTATCGCCATAGCGATGAGGATAATAATAGGGATGATGGTCCAAAGAATTTCGACTTTCGTGCTTTCGTGAAAATGGGCAGCAACTGCGCCCTTCGATTTCCTGTGCCTCAAAATCGAATAGAACATCACTCCAAAAACAACAAAGGCAATCGCACAGCAGATGTAGAAGATCAGCATATGAAGTTCGTATACCTTACCGCTGATCTCAGTGACACCTTGAGTCATATTGTATTCAGTGCTGGCATGCACCAAAGGCGATACCAAAACCATAACAAAACTTTTCAAAAGCCACCCTAGCCTAACCAGTAATCTTTTCAAAAGATCTCTCCTTATCCTTCCTAATTGGATACTTGCGACCTAAATGTCGTTGCGAGCTCTATTTCGTTGCGAGCTATGTTTCATTACGAGCTATATGTCATTGCGATCTGAACAACATTCATTGTTATTCCAGCTGCACATGAAAGGCTGAATCTCAATCTACCACTCACATGGAACTAGCCAGTAAACGGCCTGCTGACCTCATCTCAACCTAAGATATAATACGGCTCATAAGCGTTGGAAGTTTCCATGAAAGATTCAAAAACGGCGAATTTGTTAAATTTTGTTATATTTATGTAAAAGGCTAGTTAGTGATATCCAATTGTTCAAGGTAAGTTTACTTATTAAACAGTCAATTATTGAGAGTGGCTTAATCCACGCGCCCTCGCCGTTATAAATTATTTTATATTGAGTTTTACGATTGCTTTCATGGAAATGATAATCAATATCACTTAAATTAAATCAACAGTAAGTCATACCGACATTAAAAGGTTTAGTGATTATGCAAGATGCAATGAACTGGTTAGCGAGAGACCCAGACCCAAGAACTCGTGAAGAGCTTCAACACCTCATTGATGAGGGAATGCACGACGAACTAGAAGACCGCTTTACTCAACGATTAGAATTCGGAACCGCAGGGTTAAGAGGCAAAGTAGGATGCGGTCCAAACAGAATGAACCGCTTGGTGATACAAGAAACGGCAACAGGCCTTGGCCATTACTTGATTGAACATGTCGCCAATGCCTCGATTCGTGGCGTCGTTGTGGGTTATGACGGGCGTTTAGATTCAAAGCAATTCGCAATTGATACGGCTTCTGTGCTTACCGCTTTGGGCATTAAGGTGTACCTAACCTCCGATGTCGCTGCAACACCTATCGTTGCTTTTGGTATTGAGCATTTCAATGCGGCTGCCGCTGTTGTTGTTACGGCGAGCCACAACCCGCCGGAATACAATGGGTTCAAAGTATACTGGGAGAATGGCGCTCAAATCATTCCCCCTCACGATGCAGGTATTGCCGGCGAAGTCGATGTCGCTTCAACCAAGCCAATCCCATTAATGAGCCTAAGTGACGCTGAAACACAAGATAAGTTAGTGTGGTTAACTGAAGGTTATTACCAGACGTACCGCGCTGCGATCAATCAGAGCCCATACGTGAGTAAAGAGATCGAATCGGCGAATACCACCATCACCTACACGGCAATGCATGGGGTGGGAGCAAAAATGGCGGAAGATCTTCTTCACGATGCTGGATTCCACAAAGTCTTCTGTGTGGCCGAACAAAGAGAGCCTGATGGCAACTTCCCAACCGTGAACTTCCCGAATCCAGAAGAAAAAGGGGCAATGGATCTCGTGGTTAACTTAGCAAAAAGTGTTGATGCCGACATTGCTTGCGCCAATGATCCAGATGCAGACCGATTTGCCGTAGCGGTTAGAACTGACAATACAGCTAGAACTGATGATGCTTCCTATAAAATGCTAACGGGCGATCAAGTCGGCGTGCTATTCGCTCATTATTTACTCTCAAAGCCGCATACCAAAAACCAGTTAGTTGGTAACAGTATCGTATCTTCAACTCTGCTTGAAAAAGTGGCTCAGTCCCATGGTGCGACTTACTTCCAAACGCTGACGGGCTTTAAATGGCTGGCAAATATTGGCATGCAATTGGAAGATGAGCAGAACGAATTCTTGTTCGCCTATGAAGAAGCGTTAGGCTACACAATCGGCACTCAGGTACGAGACAAAGATGGGCTATCGGCAATTGTCGTGTTTGCTCAATTAGTTGAGGAGTTGAAATCTCAAGGTCGAACGGTTTGGGATCTTCTCGCTCAAATTTCATTTGAACATGGTGTTCATACGAACGCGCAGCGAAGCATTGCTCTTGACCCAGATTCACCATCGATTGGTTCTAAACTCAGAGCGGCACAACCTAAAGCAATAAACGGTGTTGCTATCTCTGTGATTGAAGATCTTCAGTCTTCTTTACGCTTCGTCATTGGTGGCAATACTGAAGCGATTAACCTGCCTTCAAGTGATGTTCTCATCTATCACCTAGAAGATGGCACACGCATTATCGTCCGACCTTCAGGCACAGAACCAAAAGTGAAAGTCTATTATGAGACGGTGACAAAGTTCGAAGGAACAGAAACCTATGAAGACACTCGCCTGCGCGGTGAAGAAGACATGAGTAAGCTGATTGAACAGCATCAACAAGAGTTGAACTCATAGCAGTTAACATGTTCAGCATGTAACGGTTAAATATAAAAAATGGACGCTCGAAGCGTCCATTTTTGTCTCAGCGGCTAACCGCAAGAAGATGTCTGGTTTGATTCGTCTACGAAGTAAAGAAAGAGGACAACATCCAGATAGCCAACACGATGAAGACTCCGCCCATGACTTTCTGTTGATAGGTACGAAACTTAGCATTCTCTACGAGAGACTTACCAATCGTACCCACTAAAGCCACCAGCAAAAAGTTGAACGTTAAACCGAGAACATTCAACAATAAACCCAGAACGAGCATCTGCTCACCAGAAGTCGCTTCAATATTCGTCGACACAAACTGTGGTAAGAACATCACAAAGAAAACCAACGCTTTAGGGTTAAGCAGGTTACTAATCAATGCTCGTTGATAGTAGGCTTTTGCAGCAAAGTTGTCGCTTAACTCAGGCGCATTGCCCTGCTCTGTTCGAAGACAATCCCACCCCATTTTTAATAAGTAGGTACCGCCTAACAGATGAAGGGCTTTTAAAGCCGCTGGACTCATCGCAATCAATGCTGAAACACCCATTGCTGCCAATACTGTCAGGATAATTCCAGAAGTCGCGTTACCCAAACTAGCAAACACACCAACCTTGCGTCCATAGCTCATACTTGAGCTCGCTATGAGTAACATATCAGGGCCAGGCAAAAGGAGAAGTGCAACAACGGCAGTCAGGTAAACAGGTAGGATGGCTAAGTCGATCATGGGTTTCAGTATTGATAAAAACGGAGGCGGATTTTATATCAATTACCAACACCCTTCCAGATGCAATTAGTTGTAAGATAGTAAAATATTCGAATTAAATACCACCAATGAACAATAAAGCAAATTTATTAACCAAATAGAAAAGACTACTTAACTTGCTACCCACTCGATCTCAATCAATGTCGTTTCACCACACTTTAGACGGCCAAGGAAGATATCACCTCGATGGACCTCACCAACACCTTTTGGGGTACCTGTCATTACAACATCGCCATCAAGCAAAGTCGTGTAAGAAGAGAGCTCTTCTAGGATAGTTTGTGGAGAATACAGCATCTGTTCAACGTGACCCTTTTGAACACGGACACAGTTAATAAATAATTCTAGGTTTAAGTCAGAGAGATCAAAATTATCAACGGGAACAAAGCGACTAAAGACAGCGGAACCATCAAAGGCTTTGGCACGCTCCCAAGGTAAACCTTTGGCTTTTAAACTGCTTTGCAACTCACGCTTAGTAAGGTCTAAGCCGAATCCCACAGCAGAGTATTCACCTTTTTCAACAATAAAACAGATTTCTGCTTCGTAGTGCAGCGCTTCTTGATGAAAAGAAGACAGAGAGGAAGTAACGCTGGTGCTTGGCTTATTGAAAACCACCATAGAGTCAGGGATCGCATTGTTAAGTTCTTCAATGTGATCGACATAGTTACGCCCAACACACAGTACTTTTGTTGGGGTTGCTGTTCGTTTCGAATTCATCAATTGTTTCTGATCTACAACGCTGCTCATAGTTTATCCCTGAACTATTTTTTAGAGAGCAGAGTTTAGCGCATCATAAAATGAGAGTCTTCGACAAGATGATTACCGATCTCTAAATTCTGATCTTGAGCTCAATTAAATGATTTAAATACTTTTATCCGAAGATCGCGACATATATGAACTGATGACAAGAGCCATAACTACGTAGATCATAGTTACGTAGACAAAATGAATAGCAGAAGAAACATGAAGGAAAAGCTAAAACAGGTGCGTATAGAACGAAAGAAGCCCTCTCAAACCAAAAGGCTTGAGAGGGCTTAGCATGGTGTCTAGGACAGTATCCTAAAAGGTAAACTTAAGGAGTAAACACTATGCTAAATAAGTCTGCGACTTATAGGTAGTAACGACCACCGATAGTCCACTTGTCATCAGTATTACGACCGTTGTCGTCGTTTAGGTCGAACTGGTAACCAGCGTAACCAACAAACTTAGGAGTGAAGTTGTACTCAGTTTGAAGAGCTAGCTCTTCACGAGCTGTTTCTTTTGACTCGCCTGTAGCTACACGACCTTCAACCATCTCGTAGTTGATGATGAAGTTTAGGCTGTTGTCTAGTGCGTATGCAGCCAATAGCTCGTATGCGTCACTTTCAGCTAGAAGGCCAGACGCAGTGATCTTATCAGTGCCTACTGTTTCAGATGCTGATGTAGAGTTCATGAACTCGTTAGAAGCGTATACACCTGCTAGGTAAAGACCTTTACCATAAGAGCCGTATGCAGCAGAGAATACGTGAGATGATGCAGTTTCCGTCTCACCCATCATCTTGATGTCACCAGTGTTGTAACCGTAGCCAAGTTTAGCACCCATGATCTCGTAACCTAGAGTTACTTGAGTACGATCCTTAACTTCAGTGTTTAAACCGTATGTGTAAGATTCATCAGTAATGCCTGTAGCATCTGATTCTGTTACTGAGTAGATATCAGAAACAGTTTGAGTACCCTGCCAACCTAGACCAATAGTAACTTTACCAGCTTCACCTAGTTCAAAACCGTTGCGGTAAGAAACCATTTTGTCTGCACGACCAGTACCAAGAGCACCGTGGTTGTCGTAGATAAAGTCATTCGCGAACGCGATTGGCATATCCGCAACACCGGCTACATCGTAGTAAGGAGCCCATGAGTACCCACTACTGCGCGACCAAAGTCATCGTGAGTAAGACCGACGTAACCTAGACGAGTTGTAAACGTCTCTTCACCACCTTCAAGGTAGTTAAGTGCCCATTCGCCTTTAGCGTCAGCAGTAAAACCGTTACTCAGTTCTTGAGTCGCGTTAAAGTTGATACGTGGTGAGTTAGCACCTACATCTGTATCGCCGTTCTCAGAACCATTTAGGTTTACTGATACGTGACCACCAACAGAGAATGTTGTGCCGTCTTCGTTGTAAAGTTCTACAGCAACTGCCTGTGTACCAAATACTGCACCAGAAATTGCTAGCGCTAAAAGTTTCTTATTCATTGTCATATCCATTATGTAACTGGGTGAGTTATTCACTAACAACCTCGTACTTACGGAGAAGTTGTTACCTGCATTTAACAAGTAGGCAAACACTAATATACGAATGACAAAAAAGTTGCATTAAAATATATAAAATAAAAATAATCGTACTATAAAAAACAAAAAATCAATTTAAAACAACAATATAAATAGACACTCACTGGTGATCTTTTTTATCTTTTGAGACAAAAGCTTCGGCTATTTTTGATTTTATAGTCAACAAATAAGCATTAAAAATCAAATCGCGAAATCACTCATCAGACCATCGAGAGATACACCCTCGACATTGAAACATTTTGTAACATGATGAAGTGGGTTGAAATATTTAGCTTTGTGAAACAATTCTCGATTTAAGCTAGAAAAAATCGCTCAATTAAAATTTCACTAGAGAAAACAAAAAAAAGAGCAACCAATCAGCGACTGGTTGCCCTTCATAACTCATCATTGGACTCTTATTTGAAGCAAACCTCAGCCCAACGAGCTAAACCTGAGGTTACTGAACCAAAGTAGTTACCGCTCACGATCGGTACGTTCGGCAATGCTTGTTGTACGGCTTCACGAAGTATAGGTGAACGAGCTGAACCACCCGTCATGTAAATTACGTCTGGCTTTTTCTGGCCTTGTTGCATGGCTTCTTTAACCAACTCAATCATCTTAGACTTTGGCGATTCAATAGCTTCCACCATCTGCTCAACGGAAATGTCCACTTCGACCAATTCAGAAGCAACATTAATCGCGGCTCGATATTGAGAAGATTCTGCTAGTGCAATCTTGGCTTCTTCCGCTCTGCGTACAATGCTATAGCCTAGAGTGTCATGATAAACCCTCATCAAACGCTCTAGCTTTTGAGGATCTGAAGCTTCTTTACGAAGTAACTTCAAGGTCGCTAGGTTTTCACGAGAATAGAAGTTCTTTTGAGCTTCGACATTATTGATTGCAATTGGATTCCAGAATTGAGTCAGCGGCATATCGATACCCGAAATGCCTTTGCTGCCCATACCGAAAGGTGACATCAGTTGCTTGAAGGCAAGGTAGATATCAAGGTCATTACCCCCAACCCTTTGCCCGCTGTGAGCTAACAAGCTCTGGGTTCGGTCCGCTTTACCCGACCAAGTTGGCCCCATTTCTAACAATGAGCAATCGGTGGTACCACCGCCAATATCCACAACCAATACCGTTTGGTTTTCAGTCAGGGTACTTTCGTAATCAAGGCCTGCGGCTACTGGTTCAAATTGAAAAGCGATATCAAGGAAGCCTGCACGCTTAGCTGCGCGTGAGAGTATGTCTTCAGCTTGTCGGTTTGCTTCTTCACCACCTCGACCGTGGAAGTTAATTGGTCGACCGATAACAGCTTGTTTGATCTGCTCTTGAGTGGAGAGTTCTGCTTGGTGTTTAATATTTGCCATCATGGCGCACACTAAATCTTCGAAGAAACTCACCTGAACATCATGCAACCCGCTTGCGCCAAGAAAAGACTTAGGGGATTTTACGTAATAAACATCACGAGGGTCTTCTAAGTAAAGGTCCAACGCCGCCTGACCAAACGCCATATCTTCTGGCACCAAATCGATACTCTCTTCTCGATTCAAAGCTATAGCACGTCGTAACACTTGCTCACCAACCGCATCACTCGGTTTGATATTCAAATGACGAAATAGATGTTCGGAAACACTCTCACGAGTAGGCGCAAACACGGTTGAGGGAATATAGTGGTTGTTACCTTCTAGCGGTAACAGGCTTGGTTTTCCATCAACCATTGCCGCGACAGAACAGTTCGCTGTTCCATAATCAAATCCAATAAACATAATATCCCCCACTCAACAAAAGGGGCGAGATGCTACATGAAAAGCCTAAAAATTACGAGGTCATTTCTAAATTTAACTGAGTGATTTCTTAGCCTAACGGCTCTTAATAGGCAAACAAATATGCTACATTTCAGCCCAAATGAATCACAGGTTAGATAAATGAAAACACCTTGCCGAGCGGCTTGTAAAAATAATGGCGGAATGTGCAGTGGCTGCTTTCGAACAATGGATGAAATTATAGGTTGGAAAGGCTTATCTGAAGAAGAGCAAACTTCGGTTATGGATAATCTTACTGGTGTTAGTTCGACTCACCAATGTCCGCAGTGTAACGAGCCAGCTCAATGCGATATCAGTGCGGGTAAAGAGACGTGTTGGTGTTTTGAACTAGAAAAGCGTGATACTAGCGATATTCCAAAAGCTGGAGTATGTCTGTGCCGTAAATGCTTGTCTGAACTGCCTATTCAGTAGGTTACCTGTTCAGTAGTTTAGAACCTGTTAAGTAGCTTAGAACCTATTCCGCAGGTTACGTACCGGTTCAACATAGACAAAAAAGCGAGAGATTGCTTCTCGCTTCAAAAATACTGAGATTTATTTGGTTAGTGCCTACTTCGTTTTTGCAACCAGCGCAGGCTGAGAAAACTGTATACCGTTCCAACCATGAACCATGAAGTTACGAATATTTCGATGGTCCGTGTTCTCTGGAAAACCTAGCACGTCGTTACGATAAAATTGACCAAAACAAGCAAGTGTTTGCTCCGCTGATAAACCTTGCTCTAAACCAAAAGCAAAAATCTTACACGAACCATTATTCTGCCCTGCAGTATTCACCACTTCACCATTGCGAAATTCACTCTCCGCAAAAACATAGTGAGCTTCGATCACTTGCATTGTATCTTCAAATTGCACGCTTTCTGGGGTTTCAGCCAGAGTATTTAATAAGGTTTCCAGTTCCATTTACTATTTCTCCATCAATTATATATCTGTCATCAGTGTATCTTGTTTTACGACAAGAGTAAGCCGTTGTTTACTTGGGACAACGATTCACTTTTTGAACAAATACTGCAAATTACCTCAATGAAACTAATGACATAGTTTTATCAGGACGTTATATTATTTTATCAGACGATTAACATTGTTTAGTAACGAATATGCATAAAGATAAAAACTTAGAACTGTTTAGATACCTCAAACCCGGTACAAAAACAGCAGGTGTATTAGAATTTGGCCCAGACGACTCGATCCAGATCACTACACTCTATATCGGACACAAAGAAGAACAATACCTTATCCTTGAGCTGTCACAAAAAGCGACAGAAGCACTGACACTCAGAAAACTCATCAACGTGGATATTATTGTTCGTGCCATCACCGACACCGAACTTGGACACATTGTCGCGTTTAAAACCAACGTACTGGCTCATATCACCTCGCCAGCACACCTTATTTTCCTTCGTCCGCCTTCAAGCTTTGCGACCAAGCCTATCCGTGAACACGAAAGATATAAGGTACGACTCAGCTGTGAAGTTACCTTTGATACTTTGTCATTAGATGCCACTCTGGTCGATTTTTCAGTCTCAGGCTGTGGCGTCTATATTACCCAGCAATCCGATATCGATGTCGGTTGGAAGATACAAGTAAACTCTGTCTTAAGTGAGTACTTAGATAGCGAACAGGTCTACAACGTAGTGAGCAAAAAAAGACAAGGCCAAGGTTGGCTATTAGGCATTCAGTTCCCTGAACACCTAGATATGAGTGACGAGTTAAAAACGCTGCTGTTGGAGCAAGCCTTTGTTGCCGGCTTTGTATAAATGCGTCTTCAAGTAAAGTTTATTCACAGCACTTGTTCTATCGCACTTTCAAAGGTTTAGATCAGTAGTTCGTTACATCCCAATGTGAGTTTTTAAAATGAACAAATGCTTGGTGTAACGACTCTTCTTTAATCGGTTTTACAATCACGTAATTAGCACCAGCAGCCATAAAGCTGTCTCTTGTCGACGCTTGAGCATCAGCGGTACACGCATAAATCGGGGCTGTAACGCCAATATCACTCCTAAGTTGCTGAGTAGTTTCAACGCCACCAAGATTGGGAAGTTGGTTATCCATCAAAATAAGATCATAGGTTGTCGCCTTAGCCATTTCTAGCGCTTCTAAACCGTCTTTTGCCCATGTCACCACCATGCCATATTTTTTGCAGAAAGCCTGCGCAATAAAGGCATTGGTGTGATTGTCTTCCACCAGCAATACGTTCAAAGATCGGCTAAACAGCGCCTCTGGTTCGATATCAGCTTGTTGCTTCACGTCCAATAGCGGCTTAGTGTGCACTTCCACTGGAATTTCTATAATGAACTCCGAACCTTGATTTATCTCACTGCGGACTTGAATGTCCCCTTCCAGCATATCGACCAGATTTTTTACAATCGTTAGGCCCAACCCTGTCCCACCATATTCACGAGTCGTGGTCTCTTCTGCTTGAACAAAGGGTTCAAACACAGCGTCAATCTTGCTTTCATCAATACCAATACCGGTATCTTTCACTCGAACGATCAAACTCGCATGGTCTGAGTTAAAGATACTTTCGAGTTCAAAACTAACGGAAATACCGCCTTGGTGAGTGAACTTAAGAGCGTTACTCACCAAGTTAAACATGATTTGATTCAAGCGCACTTGGTCGGTGTTTATTTCAATGTCACCAGCCAAGTGATTCACAATAGTAAATGCGATCGATTTATCGCCACAAAGCGGACGATAGATACTGTCTAATGTATTAACCAGTTCCCCCAAGCGGAAGTCTTTCTTTTGAATATTGAACTGCCCCTGCTCTATCTTTGAGAAGTCCAAGATATCGTTAAGTACCGCCAGCAAATGTTCCGCACTATTACAAAGTACATCCACCTGTTCACGGTTATCTTCACTGTGTATAGAGCGTTTCAGCAACTGAGAAACACCAAGAATACCGTTAAGCGGTGTACGAATCTCATGGCTCATCTTTGCGAGGAAATCTGCCCGTACATTCGCAAGGTGCTCAGCTTCTTCTCTTGCTCGATCAGCCTGCCTCTCAGCTTCAATGAGCTTAGTAATGTCTTGGCCTTGTACCACCACACCGGTAATGCCATGTTCCACACGAATAGCAGACATGTTCCAGCGAAACACCTTTTCACCAATGGGTACGTTAATACCTGTCAGTTTAGAGCCTTGAACCACCATATGAATATTCGGTAGCATGCGATGCTCAAACTCTTGAGCCACCGCTCCGTAGCTGTCATCGGCGTCAAATAGCGCCATACGAGCAGCGGGGTTCATCTGAATCAAGTCACCTTTATCAGACCAAACCAAGATAGGTGAATGAGCAAAGTTAAAGAGATCTTGGAATTTTTGGTTCTGTTCAGATAAACGTTCAAAAGTGTCCTCAAGGGTGCAACCAATATGATGAAACTCGAAAATGTTGGAGCCATCGAACTTGTTGTACTCTTCGCCGTCACTTGCTGAGCGAGTAAAGTCCATCAACTTATCGAGTTCAGCCGCCACCTTTCTTTGAATCCAAGCTCTCGCAAAGAAAGACATCAATATGATCACCACAATCACAACAATGATCGCACGCTCATAGTTCTCTTCTAACGCAATGAAGTTAGTGTTCTTTTGGACAGCTCGAATGGTAAGGGGCGTTTCAACGGCATTGATCTTAATGGTCGCGATGGTGACGAAATGACGAGGCAGTTGCTCGTACATTTTGTAGTTGAGGATGTCCGTTATTGTGTAACTTTCATCGCCACTGAATGTCGACGTAACCGGTGTTCCGTGCGCTTCGATAACAATATTTTCGCAGTTGCTGCCCTTCTGAATAGACTCAGCCAGAGAGAAATTGTTATCAAGTACGATCGCGATATAGAGCTGACCAAGAACCTCCCCTGTTTTGTTATCCACAATAGGGGTTCGGCGAGCCAACAAATGACGCTTACCAATATCGGTTATCACTTTAATGAAATGCCAGTTACTACTAAATGAAACCTCATCAGAGATATGTTTTAGGTTGGACTCATCCAATCCATAAAACTGACCGTTGCCATCTTCCCAGGCCAAACCGTCATGAGTAGAAACAAAGCGAAGATCCGGCGCATGATCCGGCTCTCTTTGGTCAACACCAAAAAAGAAATAACTCAGAGCCTCTTCATTGTGGGTATCAAAATACTCTCTGAGTGTTTCACTATGTGAGCTACTGTCTTGATGGATTTGCAGCACCGACAAACGGTAATCAAACATATTTTGGATCAAGCTAGAGGTTTGCTGGACCGTTCGATTCGTCTCTTGCTTTACGATATTACTGCTGGTTTCATAATTATGAATAAGTACGCCAAGTGCCATCACGCCTATCACTAAAATAATGATACGCGTAATGAGTTTAGCTAAGGTGTTCCTAGGTGTACTGGCGTAGCTTTTCTTCATTATTGACCTGAGTACCTAAATGCTCGCTGCTTAAGTTCTGAAATACGTTCTGGTGAATCATCTTTGGTCACAACTTCAAACTCACCAGAGTAAACCGTAGGAACTTCCAATCCGGCTAGGTCCCACTTGATCGCCTCTGCCATAGCGATACCGGTATCGTCATTCATACGCATGACTGTGACATCTAAATCGCCCTTTGCAATGGCTTCCAGTTCAGCGGATCCGCCTCCCCAGCCATTAACTAAGATATCTCGACCAGATTCACGAATGGCTTCCGCAGCGCCCAGAGCGACATCGGTTGCACATGCATAGATAAAGTCTAGGTCCTTATCGTTCGCAATGCTGATTTTAGCCGCTTGGTAACCACTCTCTTTGTCTGATTTCGTGTAAAACGAAGACTTAAGATCAAAGTTCGTATCAGTGTTCACATCATGGATAAAGGTATCTCCACGAGCATCACTGATGTAGCCCTCTGAGCGATATAACACAGAATATTTGCTGTCTGGTTTGCTCACTTCTTTAAAGTAATTCGCCAATTTTAAACTGCCTGTCGCATGATCAAATCCCACATACATGAACGGCTGTCTATCAGCCCAAGCACGGACTGGTGTTGTGATGTTTTGCAGAATGAGTTTGGTGTCAGTAGAGCTCAACACGTGCTCAATAAACTTGCGGTGGCGCGTCGTGTCTAATGTAAAAATCAAGTAGTCCGTTTTGTTCTCTATCGCTTCTTGCAATGAAATACTTGTTTGCGTGAGATCGGCATTAACCCGGGTAAACACCTGATTTATTTGATAGTTGATTCTCAACTTATCGAGGCGTTTCTCAAAAGCTTGAATGTTACGAACCCAGTAGTCGGAGATCTGTTGACCCGGATACACCACTGAGATCGTAATAGGCTCATTCTGAGCTCGTCTCAATGGCACAGGGTGATTTTGCACAGCTTCAACCATTTTATCGGTCAGTGCTTTTTGCTCTGGAAACTTGGAAAGATAATCTTGGTATTCCCAGTACCCATTGAGGACATGAGTACCATGGGAGAGAGCGGACGCAGAAAATACGGCAAGTCCAAACAACATCAGTAAACGTTTCATATTTTTCTCGTTTTATATGAGCTACTTTGGCTCATTTTTTAACCTAGCATGACACCATCTCTTTGTATGGCTGAAAGATATTATGTAGGACAACGATGATAAATGATAGCGTCTAACACTAATTAGAACGACATTCTAAATGAGCAATATGTTAATTTGGAATGGAGATTAACAACAACGAGTTCAATGATGATTTAAGCCCATTCACAGAAAGAGTAATTACCGTTAAAATTCATGAGCTTACATTTATTTATTATAGTCCATTACATTATTAATATTTAATCAATAACAAACATTTTAGCTATGAATTATGAGACTTCGATATATTGAATTCTGTCTTGTTGCCACTCAATAATTAGTTTGAGTGATACCAATTTTTCTTTGCGAGATTTTGGTAGTTGTTTGATCGCGTATTCGGTTTTCAACGCCTCACTTTTTGATCCAACACCAAAACTCCAAACTAGCTTAAGTGGGCCTTTACCTTTTAACGCTTTGGCACCTTTACCCGTTTGATGTTGTTCAAATCGACGCTCTAAATTATTCGTCACGCCACAATAAAGGGCATTGTGACGATTGCGGATTAAGTACACGACCCAATCCGCATTTTTATCAGACTCAGACATCTAAAGCAGTGATTCAACCAGAGCCTTAAGCTCTGCCACTTCTTCACGTAGGCTTGCGACTTCTGATTCAAGCTCTTCAAACTTTTCGCTTGTCGCAGAGGGTGCAACCGCACTTACCGATGCCGTCGCAAACGCTTCAACATCCACTTCACCACTCAATAAGTGCTGGTAGCGTGATTCACGTTTACCCGCTTCACGTGGTAGCTTCACGACTAAAGCACCCGCTTCTCTTACGGCTAATTTATCGAGTGTCGCTTCAAGCTCTTTCACATCACTAAAATTAGCAAGACGACCAGTACGAGTGCGCAGTTCGCCAGGAGTTTGCGCCCCACGAAGCAGCATACAGCAGATGATTGCGCGCTCTTGCTCTGTAAATTGCAAATCCCCAAATTCAGTATTACAGAAACGATGCTGATACTTATTAACACGGCTATTGAAGCTGCTCTCATCACTCACCATGCGGCGAGCTATCAAACCATCAACCGCATCTAAAACGTCCGACTCAGACAGAGAGAGAACTGGCTCACGGTTACTCTTTTGGTTACATGCAGTCGTTAAGCTGTTTAACGTTAACGGGTAATGATCCGGGGTAGTGACTTCTTTCTCGATCAAGCAACCGATAATTCTCGCTTCAATTGGGGAAAGTACTGTGTTCATCGTTTTTCCTTTTTATTATTTTGATAATTCCATCTCAACATTTAACAATGCAGCCAGTAATGGCTAATGCTCAGACAAAATCGGTACTCGTTTCTTTCTGCCTTGTTCATCAATCATTATGATCTTAGAACGATTTAGCTCTATTTCCACGACTTCCAAATAAGTACGTTCTTGTACATACGCATCACGAAGCTTGTTTTGCTCTGCCGAAGGTTCAGTGACATCGTCGCCCAAATCTTCTGTTTCCAGTTGTTGTTGATTCATTTCACATTTCGTATCAATGCCGTGTCTATACTGGATACTAACTTGAACAGTTAGATAAAAACAATCGCACTTTAGCGAGAGTGCCGAATAATTATACAACCTTACTTTTGCTTTGATCTAAAGACTGTTACAACACTAACTGATGTGCTTTAATCAGAACCAGACAACGTATTTGACGATTAGGAAAAGGAATCTATGAGCAGCGTATTTGAAATTGTTAACCAAGCACGACGTAAGAACAAACTTAAGCGTGAACTTTTAGACAACGAAAAGAAAGTTCGCGACAACCGCAAGCGTGTCGACCTTCTTGATAACCTACTTGATTACATCAAGCCAGAGATGACTCACGACGAGATCTTAGGCATTATCAAAAACATGAAAGCTGACTACGAAGACCGCGTTGATGATCACATCATCAAGAGTGCAGAGATCTCTAAAGCTCGTCGCGACATCAGCCGCCGCATTCGTGAACTAACAGAAGAAGACAAGCAAACTCAAGGTAAGAAGTAATCTAACCTCGCTAATTTACTTATAACAATGTTAGTAACCCACTCTTAGTAGTGGGTTTTTTTGTACCTAAACTCCAGCGTCTATACTTAAGCATCTAGACCTAAGCATCTAAACCTAACCGTCTAGACTTAAGCGTACCTAAGCAAAAATGAATGAAACTCAACAGCAGTATCAAACTAAATAACGAGTGTACACTAGCGATGGAGAGACTTTATGTACGGAAGTATTCTGATTACCTTGGCGTTATCAACGACACAACCCTACCCTGAAAAATTTGAGAAACTTTATACCGAAGAAACCGAAATCACTTATGACGATCTCGTGGTCGATGTTCATGGCTACAAGGTTCCGACCCGATCAGCATTTCGAGGTTGGATGCTCCTTAACCACGCCCAAGATCAAGTCAAAGCGATCGGTCAACAACTCAAAGACAACGGCATCACTCAGAGCATGCCTCTGCATTTAGTCTTGTTGCAAGGCACGGATTGGGCAATGAGTAATACGACCCTGTTCACCCTTCCCAATAAGAAACATGTGCCAAACATGATCAATACCCTTAAGTACATACAACAATATATTGAGCCTGAAATTGGCGTTGTTATCCCTGTGTCCGGAGAGCGAACCAATATCTACAATCAACAAGCTGGCGGCGCACTGCGAAGTAAACACTTGGAATTCTGCGCCTTAGACTTAGTACCTGCGAATGATATTACTCGCGAAGATCTACACGTGAAACTTAAAAAGATTCATGCTGAATTTGGGCAAAAAAATAATGTTGGGCTGGGTTTGTATTCTGGTGTTCGATTCCACATCGATACTTGCGGATTTAGACAGTGGTAACTACACATCAGAGTCATAAAGACTCGGTATATGCCGGAGTCATTATGACTCGAACAGTTGACAATACACTTTAACCAATTGATTTAATGATTAAAATAAAACTGGAACGCTAATTGCTATTGATAACGAGTATCATAATTATTAATAGCAATTAGGAATTCAATATGAAGACGATGACTCAACGCTTTCAAACGCTACTTTCTGTTTCAAACTTCAGTCTAGCAACCACCGCCTTGCTTATGCTACTCAGTATTATTGTTGCTTATCCTATGGCCGATCACTTCTCACTGCCAATTCAAATTGTCGCACACATCAGCACGATCTTAGTGGCTGCATTACTAAAGATTAGTTATGTCGGTCGCTGCCTTGCGCAATACAACCTTGGGTTAGAAGTTCGCTAAATCGTACAGTGCTAGCCTTGATAATGAGCCAGTTAGACAATATCAAGGCTACTGAAAAGGTCATACAGTTGGTGGGATTTATAAGGTTTCGGCAAGTAGGCATTCATGCCCGCTTCAAAGCAATCTTTGATGTCTTCTTCCAGCACACTAGCGGTTAAAGCAATGATGGGTAATGGTGCGGCTTGTTGGTCACTCTCCCACTGTCGAATCGCACGGGTCGCCGTTATTCCATCCATAACAGGCATCATGCAATCCATTAAGATAGCATCAAACTGAGCGCCTTGAGTGATGACATCCACCGCTTCTTGGCCATTACTGGCAATCAAATATTCATAGCCCGCTTGCTCAAGAAAGAAGCTCGCTATCTTCTGATTCATTAGGTTATCTTCAACAATCAGAATACGTCGGTTCAGAGAACGAACCTCTTCATCTTTTGCTTCCACCGTCGGCGCTTGTTCTTCACCGATATCGAGCGATTGTAAGCTGTTTAAGAATCGTCGACCCAAGAATGGCAATGTATGAGTTGAGTGAACCGTTTCTGTGATTAGATTGGTTTTAAAGAGATGATGCTGACACACGATAACGCGAGCCAAAGGGTATAACGCCTTCAGCGTCGCAAGATCTTTATCCATGGAGTGATGCAGCGTATGACAATAAAGTATGAAGTCACTTTCTTTCAGGTTTTCATCAAGATCCAAAATGGATGACACAACATTAGGTCGAACATTTAAGCGTTCACACTCTTTGACCAGTTGATCGAGGTAATTGAAAGAATTCGAGATAATAGTCGCACGGTTTAGGTTATCGAAGGTTTGAACATGAGTTTCGACAGTGTCGACATACAAACAAAAAGTGAACGTTGAGCCCTCTCCTTTCACTGAACGCGCGGTAATGTAACCCCCCATCAAATCAACAAGCTGTCGACAAATCGCAAGGCCTAACCCTGTCCCACCGAATTGGCGAGTAATGCTGCCATCTTCTTGAGTGAAAGGTTCAAATATGGACTCTAGCTTCTCTGGCTCAATCCCAATTCCAGTATCAGACACACTGCATTCAAGCTTGCCTCTACCCAAAGACATAGGTGTGTATGCAATGTCCGTCGTAATCGTGCCCTTTGACGTAAATTTGATGGCGTTAGACAGCAAATTGGTCAGCACCTGCCTTACACGGTACTCATCGAAAAACAGCTCCGGTGGGGTTTGGGAATCGATATTGATGTCGAGTTCGATATCTTTACTTATCGCTTTGGATAAAATCACACTTACTGAGTCGTAAACCGCCTCTCTCAGATCAGCATTGTGTGGCGATAGCATTAAGTTGCCCGACTCGATTTTGGAGAGGTCAAGAATGTCATTAAGCAGAACCAGTAATGAGTGAGAAGACGATTCGATGTCTCCTAACACTTCTTGTTGATTCGCGCTCAGTTGGCTTTGAGATAAGATCTCAGCCATCCCAATAATCCCGTTGAGTGGTGTACGTATCTCATGGGACATATTGGCTAAAAATGCGCTCTTGGCCTTGTTAGCCGAAATTGCATCTTCCTTTGTTTCTACTAACTCTTTGTTATGTTGATAGTTGCGCTCCATCACTCGATTTAAAGTTTCAGTGAACTCGACAAGTTCATCGTTGCCTTGAATATGAATGACCTTGGGCTTGCCGTAGCTATCCGCGCATTCAGACACCCCTTTCAAAATAATCGATAGGTTTCGATTTAAGCGAAGAGATGTCGCTACACCGAGCCACAACAACACACCTGAAACGACAAGAATAAGCAATGTCATAACCAAGGTTTGCCTTTTTTGCAGCGCTATATTTTTGGTCAGATCAAACTGCAATTGCTTCGTGTAAGCACCCACTGCCTTTGAAATCGCTAGCTTCTTTCGTTCTAAACCTTCCACATGTTCATATATTTCAGGCGACGAGAAGTCACCTTTGAGGATTCGAGCTGTAAAACGGTTTTGAAATTCATCTTTAGAAAACGTACTTAATAGCTTTCTAATTTCAGGCGAACGGCTTCCAGAACGGAAAAACGTATCTAATAACTGCTGCTGCCTTTCTGAAGCACCAACATAACTCAATAAATATTGATCTATCAGCTCTGGAGAACGATACAAGCGGTAGCTCAACCACGCTTCTCGCTGAGTCCAGAACACGTAGTGAGTAAGATTGATAAACATCGCGTCAGCTTGACTGATCTTTTCGTCCACGATGTTAATGCGATATTCAGATAGCTCCATTAACACGCCTTTTAGCAAGTCGAAAGCATGCTCTGTCAGTTGCGTGTTGTTGTCCGTAATCTGTGTTGCGTCGTTGTTCATACTGGAGGTTACGCGAGCGAGTCTAGCTAACACACTCTTAAGCTCAACCAACTGTGGTTCAACAGTCCAATTGCTGTCGAACTGTCGAAGCTGTTTCTCGTACTGAGCAAGTCTAGCTAAATCAGCTTGCAGCTTTAAAAGCAGCAGCTCTTTCTCTGGAGAGTCATTAGACAGAACCAACCATCGATAAGCATCGCTGGAAACGGTATTAAAAGATTGAAGCGCTTCAACCTTAATACGAGTTGTTTCAAGGTGATTCATCTTCTTATCGTTCTTGAGCACTTCATTGACTGTAAAACCAAACATGATGAATACAGAAACCGTGGAAAGAAATATAAGACGCCATCTAATTGACATGTTTATCATTTTTATAACGACTCCCTTCCCGAAAGTAATTTTACCTAGCCCAAGTTAAGAATAGGACATTAACAGGACTTATTGATCAAATTGGATATGAACAAACGATACTCTGAGCCCAGAACGGTAAATTATGATCAACTTACCTCCATGTTTAGGCTTTAAAGGGGGCTGTTACTTAAACCGATAGAGTTAAAACAAATATGCTTTAAACAGTTATGCTTTAAACAAGTGTGCTTTAAACACGCGAGCTCTAGACACAAGATGTTTAAACAGGAGGAGTATAGATGAGAGAGCTGTAAACAAACGAGGTATGAACAAGTGAAGTTTAACGAAGCAAGCTTTATCCAGTTATTATCACTCGCATAATAAGCAAACGGCCACGTTTCTCGGCTCCACAAGGTTGGGAGTAATGACTCTATAAACCAACAAACACCGAAGTTAAGTGAAATTTGTGAGATCCAATCGTTTGCGTCATGCACTTTTCGCACTCGAATTCGGCGTATTTAAAGGTCGAACAAGAAAACGCATTAATCACCTTATTTGTCGTTTACTGTTTACGTGTAACTTGAGCTAACGATCACACCTTTAATGATCACTATGACTTTTATTACATATAATATTTTGATTTGAGTATTTTTTGGCGAAAAATAAGTACTACAGATTGTTAAAGTCAATAGCCTTTATCGACACTAAAAACTTGATTTATGGCTAATATAAAGCCAACTTACAGATAATTTGTCTGCATTTATTTTTCCTAGCAGAATAACCCGTCGTACCTTACAATCCTGCCACATAAAAATTACAAGTTGCACACAAGGCATATCAAGCACATTTAAGTGGCAATATAGACCACAGCCTGATGCCTCAAATCCCCTATGCTGATTGGCTTCCCTACAACCGCCATGAATGCAGAAACTTAACGTGAAAGGTCCCGAGTAAAGATGAGTCCCGAAAAGCACCTCCTAGACTGGCAAACTAGTCAAACTATTGCTGAATCCATCGCTCCAACTTTAGGTCAGTTATACCGTCAAAAAGGCGTAGAAGTTATCCTCTTCGGTAAGACCCTGGTTAACGCGACAACTATCGACATCATCAAAGCTCACCGTATCGCAAAACGTTACACTGGTTCTCCTCTTACAGCAGAACAGACTCAACCAATCATTCAACACCTTCTCTCTATGGACTTGTCTCCATGTCGTATTGATGTTGGTCGCCTTGCCCATGCATTCTGGCAAGATCGCGAAGACACTCACGGGTTGGATGATTTTCTACAAACTGCACTTGTAGAATCGCTTCAAGGCGATGCAATGACAGAACCTCGTGACGTTGTATTGTACGGTTTTGGTCGTATTGGCCGACTGCTAACTCGTCTATTGATCGAGAAAAGTGGCCCAGGTTACCCACTTCGTTTACGTGCAATCGTTGTACGTGGTGGCAAAGACGGCGACCTAGAAAAACGTGCTAGCCTACTTCGTCGTGACTCTGTTCACGGCCAGTTCAACGGCAGCATCGTAGTTGACCAAGAACGTAAAGCAATCATCGTAAACGGCAACTTCATTCAAGTTATCTACGCAAACAAGCCAGAAGAAGTGGATTACACGACTTACGGTATTGAAAATGCACTTGTGGTTGATAACACAGGCGTATGGCGTGACGCTGAAGGCCTGAGCCAACACGTTGCATGTAACGGTGCGAAGAAAGTACTACTGACTGCGCCAGGCAAAGGCGACATCAAGAACGTAGTATTTGGTGTGAACGAGAATGTCATTCAACCAGAAGACACGATCATCTCTGCTGCAAGCTGTACGACAAACGCAATCACGCCAGTATTGAAAGCGGTTCACGATAAATTCGGCGTACTGTCTGGTCACATTGAAACGGTTCACTCATTTACCAATGACCAAAACCTAATCGATAACTTCCACTCAGGCGATCGTCGTGGTCGTGCTGCATCATTGAACATGGTTCTGACATCGACTGGTGCTGCTAAAGCGGTATCAAAAGCGATGCCAGAAATGGAAGGTAAGCTAACAGGTAATGCGATTCGCGTACCTACGCCAAATGTTTCAATGGCAGTAGCAAACCTAAACCTTGAGAAAGGCACAAACAAAGAAGAGTTAAACGAGTACCTGCGTGAAATGGCGCTGTCTTCTTCTCTGTCTGCACAAATTGATTACACAGATTCGACTGAGATTGTCTCGACGGATTTGGTTGGCTCTCGCCACCCTGGTGTGGTTGACGGTGTTGCGACTATCGCACAAGACAACCGTGCTGTTCTGTATATTTGGTACGACAACGAGTTTGGCTACAGCTGTCAGGTTGTTCACTGTATGGAACAAATGATGGGTGTGCGCTACAAGACTTACCCTGAAGTATAAACTGCTTAGAGCCTGTAAATTGCTTAGATTCTATTACTTCCTTAGATTCTATAAACAGTTTTAGGTAACCAGCTCCACAACATAATAATTATATCTGCGAGGTCTGTAATGGGCTTCGCAACCCTTCTTGTTTTACTCCCCCGTATAAACAGGAAGGTTGCCACTTAGATCTGCTCTCTCTATCTGATCTAAGTGGCCTTTTTACATCTAGAAAGCTAACTTTTATCGCTATGATAAGAACTTTATCCTCGTCACTCTTGGAAAGCTTCACTTCACGTCTGTTACAACTCAATCTCAACATCTGACTGAATCGCACTCGAACACGCGAGTACATAACCTTGCTCAATCTGTTCTGGCGTCAATGTCTCTTGGCTGCTTGATTCCACCGAACCTTTGGTTACTTTACACTTACACGAACCACAAATCCCACTGCGACAAGCAATGATAATCGGAACACCAGCTTTCTCTAATGAATCAGCGAGTGGTGTGCCCGCCTCCGCTTCTACTTCTGCGCCAAATGCAGGAACAAATACCTTAACGGCACCATTTGAATCTGCAGACGCTTCTGCTTGTGGTTCTTCTGAAGCAGTATTGCTATTGGCTAGTGAATTATTACTTTGAGTCGCGGGAGTAAAACTTTCTTGGTAGAAGTTATCCATGTTGAACTCAAGTTCTTTCAGGTAGTTCTCTATGTCTTGCATAAAGCTAACCGGCCCACACAAGTATACGGTTCTGTCTAAGATGTCTGGGCTGAGTGTTACCAACCAGCTCTTGTCTAAACGACCTTGGGGAGCAGTTGTTCCTTCACTGTCTTTCAGAAGCAACTTAAGGTTAAAGTTAGCGTGTGTCTCATCGAGTTGGTTGAGCTCTTCAAAGTAGATAGTCTCGCGTCGATTACGTGCCATGTGAACAAAATCGATTTCAACATCACTGCCTTGAGCCAACCAATACTTCGCCATCGCCATCACCGGAGTGATACCGCAACCCGCGCTCACTAGCGTTACTTTCTTTGTCGCCGTTGGCATGCAATCAATACAGTTAAACGCACCAGCAGGCTTCAATACAGAAACCTCATCACCTTCATCAAGTTCATCAACAATAAAGTTCGAAACCAAACCACCTTCCACACGCTTTACCGTCAGCTTCAGGCGGTTATCTTCAGGACAAGACGCTACAGAATAAGCACGGTAATCCGTTTTCGCCGGCATATCCAAACCCAGAGTAATAAATTGCCCCGGCTTAAAGTTGAAATGTAAGTCTTGTGGAACGCTGCCAAGCTCAAAGCTGACCGTATCTGGCGTCTCGTGCCATTTCTTTAAACACACTAAATTGATTGAATCGCTATCCGACCATGCATACATAGTTCGTGTACCTTGCTAATGACTAGATGATTAAATGACTAAAGATTTAAATCGAAAAAGCCCCGCCGTCGTCTGTTTTAGAAAAACGTCACAACAACGGGGCTTAGAGCTGGCTTAAATTAAGCCGCTAAGATTGTTTTAAGATCTTGCTCTGGCGTTGAGATAGAACGCATATCGAACTCGTCTTGCATAATCTTTAATAGGTTTTCTGTTAGGAAAGCTGGCGCTGTTGGGCCTGTGTAAATACCTTTCACACCAAGAGCGAACAGAGTAAGCAAGATAACGATCGCTTTTTGCTCGAACCAAGATAGAACCAGCGTTAACGGAAGTTCGTTGATACCACAATCAAACTCTTGAGACAGTGCGATAGCAAGTTGAATCGCAGAGTAAGCATCGTTACATTGGCCAACATCTAACAGACGTGGGATACCGTTAATGTCGCCGAATTGGTTTTTGTTGAAACGGAATTTACCACATGCAAGTGTCAGGATTACTGAATCTTCTGGCGCTTGAGCTGTAAAGTCTGTGTAGTAGCTACGTTCAGATTTGTCACCGTCACAACCACCGACTAGGAAGAAGTGTTTGATGTTGCCTTCTTTTACTTGCTCGATAACCGCCGGAGCCGCTTCCATCAGTGCGTTACGACCAAAACCGACAGTGATCATTTGCTCGATCTCATCGTGTTTGAAGCCTTCTTGCGCAAGAGCACAGTCGATTACTGCGCTGAAATCGTCGCCTTCAAGGTGATCAACACCCGGCCAGCCTACGATGCTACGCGTAAATAGACGGTCTGCGTAAGAACCTACATCAGGGTTAAGCAGGCAGTTAGATGTCATTACGATGGCACCAGGGAAGTTAGCGAATTCTTTTTGCTGGTTCTGCCAAGCGCTGCCGTAGTTACCCGCAAGGTGTGGGTACTTGTTCAGTTCAGGGTAACCGTGTGCAGGTAGCATCTCACCGTTAGTGTAAACATTGATGCCCTTGCCTTCCGTTTGTTGAAGGATTTTTTCTAGATCATGTAAGTCGTGACCAGAAACAAGAATACAGTGGCCTTTCTTAGTCTTCACGTTCACGGTTGTTGGTTGAGGGTGACCAAATGTATCTGTCTCACCTTTATCCAGCATTTCCATGACTTTGTAGTTCATCAAGCCAATCTGCATAGACGTATCTAGCAGTTGTTTTAGGTCAGATGGGTCAGTACCTAAGAAAGCCATGATTTCATGGTATTCAGCAAAGATAGCATTGTCAGTTTGACCAAGAACACGCGCGTGCTCCATGTAGGCTGCCGCACCTTTTAGACCGTATAGGCAAAGAAGGCGAAGACCAATCACATCTTCATGTTGAGAGTCGTGACCACGGTTTACCGCAGCTTGAGGGGCAAGTGCCAATAGCTCTGAAGAATCTGTTGGAAGATCGAATTGCGCAGCAGCCGAAAGTGCTGGGATTTCAAAACCGATCAACGTAGCAGCCGCACGTACCTGTTGCTCTAAACGCTGCTTAAACTCGTGAGATTGTTGTGCAAATTCGATAATACGAGCAGGGTCGAAGTTAACGTTAGTCAGTGTTGCGAAGAACGCTTTTGGTGCCCATTCGTCAATTTCAGTATCAATAACATCACAAGCACGGCCTAAATTGGCCCAGAAAGAAACACCTTGAAGAGAATGCACCAACACGTCTTGAAGGTCGGATACTTCCGATGTTTTACCACACATACCTTGTGCGAAAGAACAGCCTTTTACGGTTGGGGTTTGAATTGTTTGTTCACATTGAATACAGAACATAAGGGCTCCAGTAATATTTTAGTTAACTGTAAGTACTTTGCTTACAGTGACTTATTCCAAACCCTATAGAGCATCAACCGTGCCAACTTTTAACTCATTGATTTTATTAACCTTTCCTTTATCCCCTTATTTTAGTGCGTGATTATGACTACATATAAACTCTCAATCCACACACACCTGAGTCATAGTGACTCTCTAGAATTATTTGGTGGTGTTCATGTTTCGTTCAGAATAGAAGCGATATAGTAACAACATAGAAAAAGAGGAATGAATATGAAAAATATATTAGTTACGATTGTTGCGTTGTTTACTGGCCTATTGGCGTTATTCACTAGCTTGATCCTTGCTATTCCTTTAGCTATTGCAGCTTTAATTACTGGCAAGCGCATTCAGAATCAAATGAAGAAACAAGGTTTCGCAGCTCATATGAACACTCGTCAGTCATCAACCAATGATGCCGGTGTTATTGAAGGTGAATACGAAGACCTTTCAAGCAAAAAGTAATCTAAACTTAAGTTTCAAACACAGTGAAAGCACAACAGAGACAACATTAAAAAATGCATAGAAATACCATTCTAACGCTGCTCGCCTTAACGACTTTAAGTCTCGTTGGTTGTTCCAACGAGACATCGATACCCGCTTACGAAACATCTCCAGACTTGCCTAGCTATCAGCAAGACAACTTTGATGCCTACGTCAATGACACCCAAGATTGGCTGCTGAAAAACCGCGTGTTCATGACAAAAGACAAGCAGCTTGAGATTCAACTGAACTCCCCGACTGAATACAAACCTACCGAACCTAACGGCAAGGCAGTGTTATTGGTCCATGGATTAGGTGATTCACCCTATTCGTTTAAAGACATCGCTACCCATTTGGCTGAGCAAGGTTACTTAGTGAGAACGGTATTGCTTCCGGGTCACGGTAGTCGTGTGGGTGACCTAATGCAACCGAGCTTAGATGATTGGCAAGGTGTAGTCGCTCACCATACCAAGTTGCTTGAGCAAGAGTATGATTCTGTGTGGCTTGGCGGCTATTCAACAGGCGCAAATCTCGTCACTTCGCAAGCGATGAACGATCCAAAGATCTCCGGATTACTGCTGTTCTCTCCTGCGTTTCAACCAAGCTCGTCTGCCGTTCAATACGCGGGGCTCGCAAGCTACTTTTTCACTTGGGCTGATCAAGATCCTGAAGACAACGTGTTGCGTTACAACTCATTGCCAATGAACGGTGCCTCGGTTTACTACGAGACATCAGAAGTCGTTCGTGATGACTTACAAGATAAGCACTTCGATAAACCGGTGTTTATTATGATGAGTGAAGGCGACAGCGTGATTGACACCAGTTTCGTTCAACAAGCGTTTACTGAATCGATGCCCAACCCAAACAATGTGTTGATCTGGCAAGGTGAGACGACACTCGATGATCCGCGAGCGGTTCAGTACAGCATGAAACTCCCGGAACAACGCATCTCGAACGGTTCTCACATGGGTTTACTGTTCTCGCCAAGCAATCCGTATTACGGAATCAATGGTAGCGAGAAGATCTGCTCCAATGGTCAAGAGGAAGGTTTTGAAGAACAGTGCAACGCGACAAGTGAAGTTTGGTACTCAGCATGGGGATATCGTGAAGATGGAAAAAACCATGCACGTTTGACCTATAACCCTTACTTTGCTGACTCAATGAAAGAATTAGACTCGGTTCTAAACTCAGCAGGCTAACTTCTTTTAGCGGTTAGCGTTTAGCGTGTAGATAGGTAGAAACAAAAACGGCTCACAAGATAACCTCTTGTGAGCCGTTTTAGATCTTAAGGTCTAGTGATGACTAAATCATCCACACCACACGCACAGCAAGCAGAATCAACACCACACCTGACAATCGGTCAATCAACTGCGCTTTCGAACGAATACGTTCAACAATCAAAGGGCTAGACAGCACCAAGGTTATAAATGTGTACCATAAACCGTCTACAAGTAGCGGTGTTGATACGATAATCACTTGATTGGTCAGTTCATTACCTAACGCAACAAATTGGCTAAACAGAGCGATGAAGAACAGCGCGATTTTTGGGCTCAAGATAGAGATCAAGAAAGCCTCGCGAGCAGACTGCATGTAACTCATCTGTTCACCCGCTTCCAATTTCGCGGCAACACCACCTTTCGAACGCAACGCATTCACGCCGAGATAAAGCAGATACGCTGCACCCGCTAAACTAATGGCTTTGAACAACATGGGTGATTGCTCAAGCACAACGGCTAAACCAACAATGGTTGCGAACGCATAAATACCGATGCCTACGGCGTGAGACCAAGCCGCGATAAGCCCGTTCATACGGCCACCAGCCAGACTGTGTTTTGCAATCATCGCCAAGCTTGGGCCCGGAGACATTGCACCCAACAAGCAAATCGCTAATAAAGAAAACCAAATTGTTACTGTCATCATTCCATTCCTAGTAAAACAAAGCGCCCCAGCGGAACGCTCTTTGCTTAATACTCAATACTTAGCACTTACCATAATTCGCAGAAGGTATTATTTGAAATCAAAGATTATCATTACACCTATGACTTCAAGTCATACTGATATTATAACTCGACTTCTGCATAGCTTGGAATGCCTTTTCTCTCGCCCATTTGTGGGCAGAGTCGTTGTCATACTTGGGGTGCCACATTAACCAATAGGTGTGCATTTCCGTATCAAATGGCAAAGAAAAATAGGCAGTATCGAGGTGCCGACCTAGGTTATAGGCGATATGTTCTGGCACGATCATCAGATAGTCGTCTTGCATTAACACAGTACCTGCGGATGAAAAGAACGGAACCTGCAGAGCCACTCTTCGCTTCAGCCCTTGCTTCTTCAATGCTATGTCCGCGTAGCTGTCTTTATCTCCACCACCCGTCACTTTGATGTGAGAGTAGTTAACAATATCTTCTGCACTTAAAACCGCTTGCTGAGCCAATGGGTGCGACTTGCGCATCAAACACACCGATTTATCTTCACCAAGCTTAATGCTTGAGACATGTTCAGGCTTTGTGGGAAACATACTGGAAGCCAAATGAATACCCGACTCGTTCAGAGCTTCAAGGTAATTTGGCTGCCACAAGCGGAAAGCCAAATTAATGTTCGGAGCTTCGGCGGACACCTCTGCAACAATAACAGGAAGAATATACTGAGCCACATAGTCACTCGAAGACAATACCAGTTCACCCTGCCAGTCTTGCGGTTCAAAGGGTTTATCGTCTAAAAGGTGATCGAACTCTCCAAGCAAGTCATCGAGTTTGCCTTTGAGCAACAAAGCACGGTTAGTCGGAACCAGTTTGTTGCCATCACGAACCAGCAAAGGATCGCCACATAGATCTCTAAGCTGAGCCAGTTGACGGCTCACCGCCGACTGCGTGATGTGCAAACGCTGAGCTGTTCGACTGACATGACACTCTTCAAGAAGCACATGCAGAGAGCGCAGTAGGTTTAAGTTGATATTACCTAACATGAATGCACCGTCGCATTCTGTTTGTTGAAAAATTCCGTCAAGACAGTATGAGTCATGAGGTGTCGAAGCTCTGGATAGCTTTGCAGCCGATCGCGAATTTGGTTCAAACGCTCCATGCTTTCAACTTCAACATAAAGCATCATGTCAGTCTCACCGCTAATAGAGTGGCACCATTGCACCTCATCAATACTCTGGATTCGTGTCGCGTAAGACTCACAACTATGGTCGCTGCTCGACATGTCGAACTTCAACAAGATGTAAGCGCACACATTCTTCGTTTGATTGGGCTCTACCACTTGAGCACAATAACCCGTAATCACTTTGTCGCTTTCCAGTTTCTTGATTCTGGCATTCACCGCCGAACGCGAGAGACTGACATCTCGGGCGATATCGCTCACTGAGCATCGTGCATTGGTCTTGAGAATATCCAAAATTTGGCGATCAAATTTATCCATGCTTCTGATTCTTTCCATTTATTGTTCTATTTATAACGCCTAATTTGACACAACTTTCCTACTTATAACAGCCATTATGACAGCCGACACTTTCACACTTAATCAAATCAATTCCGTTAAATTGACGGTGTCTTAAGACGTTTCGCTAGCTGTATTATTGATGTCGACAATGTATGCTCTCATTCATAGCATCACCCATACATCAGAAAACAGGCACAAGAAGGCCGACATGATAAGCCAATAGCTAGGAGAGCGAATGACACAACTCAAACAAGAAATCACGCTTATTTCAGGAATCGGACAACTCTCGACTACCTTGCTAGGCACTGGATTATTTATGATCCCTGCCATCGCAGCAGGCATTGCAGGACAGTTGTCACTACTCGCGTGGTTAATCCTGTTTATCGCCATTTGCCCGATTGCACTAACCTTCGCAGCATTAGGGAAACGCTACCCCAATGCAGGAGGCACGGCCTATTTTGTGCGTCAGGCATTCAGTGAGCGATTAGAAACCAGCGTGGCTTGGTTGTTTGTGAGTGTTATTCCTGTCGGTATTCCGGCTGCGATTGCATTGGCTGGAGGTTTTGCACAACAACTGTTACCAGCGCCACTCGACACGCCACTTGGCGCTCAGTCCTTTACCGTCGCTCTGCTTATTGCCGTCAATTTGATGGGCAGTAAGTCTTCTGGCCGCTTACAAACGGTGATCGCCTTGTCGATTTTTGCCTTGGTTAGCGCCTTTGTTTGGAAAGCCGACATCACAGCAGCTGACATCGCAGTTCCGACCATGACGTCCGATTCGATGTGGTCGATTGGCGCAGCCTTAGCGGTGATGTTTTGGTGCTTTGTCGGGATAGAAGCCTTTGCTCACATGGGAGAAGAATTTAAAAATCCACAGCGTGACTTTCCCATAGCAATCATTGCAGGGTGTTTCGTTGCGGGCATAGTGTACTGGGCTTGCTCGGTGGTTATTATCAAGCTAGGCGCTTATGGTTCACCTGAATTTGATGCAGCATCCATCCCGTGGGTAACAGAACAACTGTTTGGTAATGGCTTCAAAACCGTCATCAGTGTGCTGGGTTTCTTTGCTTGTTTTGCTAGCCTAAACCTTTACACACAAAGCTTGTCTCGTATGATTTGGGCTCAGGCTCGCCAACACAGTCCTGAAAGCAGAATGGCTCAACTCAATAGCCGTGGTGTACCACTTTACCCAACGTTAGCAATTGGCTTTGTCGCGCTTATCTCTTGTGTGATTGGTGAGTTGTCTAATCTCGATCTCGAATTCTTTCTTAAACTCGCCAACGGTATTTTCGTTCTGGTTTATCTGCTTGCAATGTTAGCGGCTTGCCGATTACTGACTGGCGCATCTAGATACACCGCCATGCTCTCACTGGTCATCTGTACCTTGGTGTTTATCTGTTTAAGCTGGTCGATGCTCTATGCCGTCACTATTTTTGTGACATTGTCACTCCCTTGGCGGAAGTGGCTAGGTAAAGGTAAACCCACCGTTTCTGTCGACAAGTTATAACCCGATTAATGATGAATCGACACACTGTAAGCAAGCCCTACCAATATTACTGATAAAAAAGCCGAGCGATCTGTGTGATCTTCGGCTTTATCTCAGCCAAACGGATATTTCCAAACCCCAACACCGCCCCATTCCAATCACGAGCATCACTTGATCCATATTCATAAAAGTCAAAAGGACGAATGATGATATTTTCAAGCTCTGCTCTACGGCTCCACTCATGTTCAGATATGCCTTGATACCACTTCACGGTCACATGTAGCCCTGCCGCTTGGCTAATCACTTCAAGATCGCCATGAAACTCACTTTTAATCGCTTCTATCATCGCTTCATGCTTGAGTTTGTATGAACGACGCATCTTTCTAATATGACGCAGTAAGTCGCCTTCGCGAACAAAATCCGCCAAAGCTTCCTGTGTGTGGGACGCCGTGTCTCCCGTGAGCGCGTCTTTAATCTCAAGACACTTTGCCACCAGACTTTCAGGCACCACTAAATAACCTAACCGGAGGCCATTGAACATCACCTTACTCAGAGAGCCGACATAGATGATGCGATCATCGAACCCTAACTTACCTGCCAAACCTTGCATGCTCGTATAAGGGCGATGAGCAAACTGGAACTCACTGTCGTAGTCATCTTCAATGATCCATGACTGATGTTTGTTAGCCCAATCGATCAACTTAAGGCGTTGCTCAGTGTTGAGGGTCGTGCCCATTGGGTATTGATTGCTCGGCGTGACATAGAGAGCTTTAGAATTACTGGAGAGCACTTTTTCAATATCTAACCCAACCTTTTCACGCACACTCACACCGTCTAGCTCTAGCCTCAATAGATCGATAATTTTATGCACTTGTCGATAGCCGGGCTCTTCCACAAGGATTTTGTCGCCCATCGCTAACGTTGCCATCAAACCAATTGAGATGGCTTGCTGCGCACCTGCGGTGATGATGATTCTGTCGGCACTACAGTGAACGGAGCGACTACTCGCAAGATACCCGCTCAACGCATCCCTCAAGGCCAAGCTTCCCTGAACCTCTTGATTGCCCGCAATGTTCTGACGTGTAGAGTGACGTTGCAGCAGCCTCTGCCATTTAGCAAAAGGGAACGCATCTAAGTCAGGAACTCCGGGGGCAAAGCTGCGGTTAATGTCGTTAGGTGTCGCGATGTTTGTACTCGGTTGACTGACTGTTTGTTTGACCTTCGGATCCTGAATACTGTTTGGCTTAGACAAACTTAGAAAGTGTTCTGGTTGTTCAACCGAAACATAAAACCCTGAGCCTTGCTTACTCTCGATATAGCCTTCGGTGACCAGTTGTTCGTACGCATAAATCACCGTATTTCGACTCACCGATAACTCGAAAGCCAACTTACGTGTTGAAGGTAACTTACTGCCCTTGCTCCATAAATCTTGAACGATCTTCTCTCTTATCGCGTGGAACAAGGCGGTTTGACGCGTGTCGTGTTGTTCGTCTAACTGTAGATCACCGACATCAATAGGCTGCATAACTGGATCCAAATAGTGTTTAAAAGTGGCTCTATTTAATAGACCAGTTAATCGCTACATTAATCAAAAGGCAATGATTAAGGAGCGATTATGTTATCTAACACGAAAAGAACCACGATTAAAAAAGGGGCTCACAAAGCCGTATTTGAACAAGAGAAACTGCACCAAATTATTGATGAGAGCTTAATCGCACACATTGCATTGCAGGGTGAACAAGGGCCAATGGTTATACCGATGCTCGCGTGGCGAGTCGATGACATGGTCTACATTCATGGGGCTAAAAACAGTCGCTTATTGAAAGGTCTGAAAAAGGGAGATCCAACCTGCTTAACGTTCACTTTGTTCGATGGTTGGGTGTTGGCCCGTTCGGCATTTCATCACAGTGCGCATTATCGTTCTGCTGTGGTATTGGGGTCATTTTCAGTCATCGATGACAATCAAGAAAAGGATCGCTTGTTGAATATCTTTATTGAGCAAATCGCGCCGGGCAGAACCGATGAAGTGAGGCTCAGTAATGAGAAAGAGCTCACCGCAACCGAGCTATTGGCGATACCTTTAACGGAAGCCTCCGTGAAGATTGGTAAACATGGCGTGAATGATGATAAGACTGATATGGATATCCCAGTATGGGCTGGCGTATTACCTTATCGAACGGTCGTAGGGCCATTAGAAACGGTTCCAGAGCAAGAAGGCATCATTGAAACACCAGATTACCAACAAGCCTATGGTGAGCGCTGGTATCAGAATTGATACACAAAGGTAGTCAACTTAATAAAATTGTATACAATCTGAATTACAAAAATTTAACATGACATAATAATGTAATCAGACGATGAGAACGAATAAGGATATTCAACCATTTCAAGGCTTGCTCAATGGCATTGGGCAAGTCTATTTCACACCGTCTGTTATGACGTCGCTTCTGCTATTACTTGCCATTTCTATTGAGTCACTCGCGCTGGCTTTTCTTACCTTGCTTGGCGCCAGTTGCAGCTATGCATTAGCCTTCTGTTGCTATATGTACGCCAACGCCAACAAGGCAGCTTACGATATTGATAGCGGTATGTATGCGTTAAATGGGGCTTTAATTGGTTTGTTTATCGGTAACTTTTTTGGTGTCACACCATTATTGGTTCTAGTGGCTGTGTTAGGCGCATTACTCACAGTTCCCATTGCCAACATTGTATTCAGATTTAAAAAATATCGCGGTTACACTAGCGCCTTTATCCTCACCTCTTGGCTGATTTATGCTATCCAATCAACCTTGGAGCTATCGGCATTTTCTGCACCTGATTCCGCACTGATGCCACTCATCAGTATTGAGGCAAACTCGTGGTTCAACCTGCCGACAGTGGTTATCCCGTTGTTAAAGGGAATAAGCCAAGTCAGCTTCATCGAAAATGCATTGTCGGGGCTCGTTATCTTAATCGCCATCGCACTTAACAACCTAAAGCATGCCATTTGGGTTGTGCTAGCAGTAATAATTAGCACCATTTTTAGTAAGATGATCGGTGCTTCTAACGAACTGGTAGCGCAAGGTCTTTACGGGTACAACGCCATTCTTGCCACTCTAGCACTTGGGCTCTATCCGCGAATCCCTTGGCCGTTAACCCTATTAGGCATGCTATTAAGCTGTCTCATCACACTTGGTTTTCATGAACTGTCACTGTTACCACTCACCGCCCCTTTCATTTTAAGTGTTTGGGCTGTGGTTTACTTGTCCAGCCTGATCCATAAACGAACCATAAGTTAGCTCTGTATAGTTACAGGCCGGTTTTTAGGCGCTCAACATATTGCTTGGGTGTCAAACCTCGATGTTTCTTAAACATCCGATTAAAGCTCGCGACGTTGGTATAACCTAACCTCGTCGCCACTTCTTCCACTGGCACTGAATACAACAATAGCTCCACCGCCACGTTACTTAACGCGTATCCCATGATGGTAGAAAAGTTAACACCCAATTTGTGTAATCGTCGCTGGAACTGCTGTTCAGATAAACCGAGTAGACTGGCAACTTTATGCAGCGTTGGCAGGCCGAAATGGCGACTATAATTGATCATCTCATAAGTCACTTTATGCTCATCCTCGGCGTCGGGCATGTTGAGGTAATTGTCTAAGTCATGGAAGTTCATCGCCAAACTCATCTTGCCGACAGAAGGTGATTGGTTGATCGACAACCTCAAGTGGCTCGGTATCCAAATCTCAGTCCGTGGTTGGCCCCACTGAATATTGCACCCAAAGTACTCCTGATAAAGTTGAGTATTTTCGCGATAACCAGCGATAGATACGGCTGCAGGGGTAAAATCGTCTCCCAAGTATCGTCTCAATATCTTCATCATAAAGATGGCGACTCGAATCGAGTCATGAACTTTACCAGTCTCAGAGTACGCCGGGTTGTCGTAACACCACTTGATGAGTTTACCGACTTGAGCGCCATAGAGAAAAGCACCAGACTGCAAACAGTGCAAGCCAATGTTAACTCGACGAATAGAAGAAGCCAGATCGTGTCCAGAGAAAAACCAGTTCGAGAGAGGACCTAGCCTTTCAATATCCACCCTATCAGCAAGCTTCAAGATAATATCAGAATCGCCTGTTTGCTGTTCAAGCAAGCCATACCATTTGTCCACTTCGCCAACGGGAATAAGGCTCATCGGGTTGTTAAATACCGACTTGGGGATACCTAATTGCTCTACATTCACGAGCTTATTAGTCGTTGCGTGTTGGTAAATACCCAGAATTCCCAATGCTCTTAAGAAGTTACAATTGTTCATTAGCTACCATACTTAGAAGTCACTATTACTGATCAAATCATATTGGCATCATTATTAAAGTAATTGGTAAATTTTCAACTTCTAAATCTGATATCAATCACACTCTGTGCTCAATTTAACCTAGGGTTTATCAATGAGTTTAGTGAGTGTCCCATTTGTCGGCACCGGCGCCGATACCGCTCTACACGTTGTAGCAGGCGTTGTATTGATCGCAACTATCGCTGCTGCATGTTACGGGTTCTGGCGTGTGCATGAATTACCAATCAATAAAGCTCACAGCAAAGAGCACCAACAACTCGGTTTGATCACCGCATTAACTTGGATTGGTTTTATCTGGCACTGGGTATGGGTACTCGCCGTCATCTTGGCCTTTGTTGATATGGAAAAAGCCATCATCAATCTGAGAGACACCTGGAAAGCGCCGCCAAAATCTGATGTACCGCCGGAACAAAATGATAAAAATGAGGAGAACCCAGTATGTTAGAAGGTTTAGCGATTTGGGCACTGTTCATTTATTTACTGAGACTGGTCGGTATGCCTTGGAATAAAGGCACCAAAGCGTTTGCTTACTTAGGTGGTACATCTTGGTTGATGTTCGTATGGGTTGGGTTAATCAACTTTACTCCGATGGACCTATCTGGAGGGTCGGTTGTTCAGTCTCCACATATTCAATTACGTCCGGACTCAACAGCGGTCACAGGAAAAACCACAAAGGTTCACATCAGCCCAAACCAAGATGTGGTTGAAGGGCAACTTCTTTACGAAATCGATGACACTAAATATGTGATTGCGAGAGACAAAGCAGGCGTTCAACTTGAGTCAACAAAAGTCGCTTTAGATACCGCTCGCCAAGAAGTCAGCATTGCTAAAATCAGCTATCAGTCGGCGCTAGAAGACATCAAAACATCTATTGCACAGATAGAGTCAGCAAAGACCGATCTAGTGTTGCAATCTAAGACCCTTGACCGTTACCAGAAACAAAACAGTGTCGTAGAACATACGATTACAGAAACTGACATCGACCAACAAACAGCAAAGGTAGACTTAGCGACGTATAACGTTACGACATTGGAATCTCAGCTTAGCAAGAAAGAAGTCGATGCCGAGAATGCGAAATTAAACATCCACAAGGCTGAAACCAATGTAAGCAAGAAGCAGACTGAGGTCGATTCAGCAAAAGCAACATTGGCACAAGCACAATGGGACTTGAACAGTACCAAAGTCACGGCACCGACTGACGGCTTTGTAACGAACTTTATCCTTCGTGAGGGTCAACGCGTTTCAATGATGCCTCGTATCCAGATGTATACCGAAGAGAAGTACGTATTGATGCGAGTCAATCACCAAGCGATTCGCAATGTTAAGGTGGGTCAACCAGCAGAATTTTCGACCGCGGTATACCCGGGGAAAATATTCTCTGCAACCGTAGAAGGCATTGTTGAAGCGACGGGTGAAGCACAAGCTAGCTTATTAGGTATTGATGAACAGGTTCGCGTTACCACAGGCAGAAACCTTCAAAACAAACACCACTTTGTCCGCTTAAAAATTGACGAAACGGAAGGTTACGATATTCCTGTAGGCTCCGTTGGACTAGCTTGGGTAAGCGGTGAGAAGCCGATTGGCTTTATGGGCTTCCTAGACGTAATACGTGGGATTATCATTCGAATGAAATCTCAGTTGTACTTCTTTTACTCAATCTAACTTAAGTAACAAGTCAATCAATACAAAGCCAGTATGCCCTTAAAGCATGCTGGCTTTTTTGGGGAAGAACAAAGACGAGTTAGTACTAGCTGTCGGCATAAAATACAAAATAGCTCTTATTACTTAACTTAGACAATCCATCCGTATTTTGCATAATGCATTTTCGTTTTGCGAAATTATAATTTCAAAACGCGAAAAACCAGCTTAAATACACACCAAATTGCTATAAAACACCCATTTTACGTCGTTTTAAAAGTTGGCACACTAACTGCAATGTATACATTGACCCTTCTTAAGCCGAGGGTCACCTAGCCAACTGACGTTGTTAGTGAACCTTTGTTGTTCACGATATATATAGGCCAATTGCGAATATTGCGATTGGCCATTTTTTTGCCTGTCATTTAAGAAACAACGCCCGCCCAACATACAGACACCCATTCATAAACATAATAATCAACATTCATAGCCAACTATGAACAACAGATACCTGATGCGTTATAGAAAACGTTTTCTATTTATTTTAATTAAAAAAATACAAAACATAACCTTATGTTTTGTATTGTTTTTAGTTCAATAACTGATTCCACACCGCTTTTATTGACAAAATTAGCATTGACTACGTGATTTATATCACCATAATGCGCACGTTTGCCTGCAATACGGCGACCGTTAAATTTAATTTTGATCATTTGCGGAGGTAAAAAATGGCTGCTGATAATAACTACAGTCTTGGGCCGGTTCCTACATCGGCTAGGAAAGGAGTCGCTTCACTCACCATGGTAATGCTTGGACTCACTTTCTTCTCTGCAAGTATGTGGACAGGTGGTTCACTCGGGACAGGTCTTTCATTCAACGATTTCTTCCTCGCCGTACTCATCGGTAACCTAATTCTCGGTATTTACACTTCTTTTCTTGGCTACATCGGCTCATCTACTGGCCTCTCTACTCACCTCCTTGCTCGTTTCTCTTTCGGTACTAAAGGCTCATGGCTTCCTTCTGCTCTACTTGGTGGTACACAAGTCGGTTGGTTTGGTGTGGGCGTTGCCATGTTTGCGATTCCGGTACAAAAAGCCACGGGCATTGATACCAACACCTTGATTGTTGTATCAGGCTTGTTGATGACAGGTACGGTGTACTTCGGTATTAAAGCACTCATGGTGCTTTCAGCGATTGCGGTTCCTGCGATTGCGATTCTAGGTGGTTACTCAGTATTGACCGCGGTAGACAGTGTTGGCGGGCTAGAACAGCTACAACTGATTGAGCCGGAAACACCAATGGACTTCTCCATGGCGTTAGCAATGGTTGTCGGTTCATTCGTGAGTGCGGGTACGTTAACTGCCGATTTCGTTCGCTTTGGTAAAAAGCCAGCGAGCGCAGTGTTAATTACCATGGTCGCGTTCTTCATCGGTAACTCACTGATGTTTATCTTTGGCGCGGCAGGTGCAGCAGCGACGGGGCTCTCTGACATTTCAGATGTGATGATTGCGCAAGGACTACTTCTTCCAGCCATCATCGTTCTAGGCTTGAACATCTGGACAACCAATGAAAATGCACTTTATGCGTCAGGTCTTGGTTTATCTAACATCACAGGTCGCTCAAGTACTACAATGTCTATCATTAACGGTATCGTAGGTACGATTTTCGCGCTTTGGTTGTACAACAACTTCGTCGGCTGGTTAACCTTCCTTTCGCTGGCCATTCCACCCATTGGTGGCGTAATCATCGCCGACTTCTTTGCGAACCGTAAACGTTACAAAGATTTTGCAAAAGCAGAGTTCCAAACCGTTAACTGGGCTGGCATTATCGCAGTAGCAACAGGCGTAGCCGCTGGTCACTTCCTCCCTGGCATCGTTCCTTTAAATGCCGTGTTTGGTGGTGCAATCAGTTACCTCGTGCTTAACCCTCTATTGAATAAAAACGCTCTGAAATCTCAGGCCGCCTAAGGACACACTATGACAACCTTATTAATCAAGAACGCGAAGCTTCAAGACCAAGACGGCTTGAAACAAATCCTGATTGAAAATGGTCAATTTTCTCGCATTCTCGATAATGATGCACCAATCAATCATCAAGGTGACATCCTTGATGCTGAAAGTGGTATTGCAGTTTCTCCTTTCTGTGAACCGCATATTCACCTAGATACTACGCAAACGGCTGGCGAACCTAACTGGAACATCTCTGGTACTTTGTTTGAAGGTATTGAGCGTTGGGCTGAGCGTAAAGAATTGTTATCAATCGAAGACGTAAAGTCTCGTGCGAAACAAACACTGAAATGGCAGATTGCTAACGGTGTTCAACACGTGCGTACTCACGTTGATGTATCAGATCCGACGTTAGTTGCATTACGAGCGATGGTTGAAGTTCGTGAAGAGATGAAAGAGTGGGTCGACATCCAGATCGTTGCATTCCCTCAGGAAGGCATTCTTTCATACCCTAACGGCAAAGAATTGCTTGAAGAAGCTGTGAAGATCGGCGCTGACGTTATTGGTGCTATCCCTCACTTCGAATTCACTCGTGAGTACGGTATTGAATCTCTGCACTATGCGTTCGAGCTTGCACGCAAGTACGACTGCTTGATCGACGTTCACTGTGATGAAATCGATGACGAGCAATCTCGCTTCGTTGAAACACTGGCAGCCCTTGCGCACAAATTCGACATGGGTGATAAGGTAACGGCAAGCCATACTACAGCAATGGGTTCTTACAATGGTGCTTACGCATCTCGCCTATTCCGTCTATTAAAGATGTCTGGCATTAACTTCGTGGCAAACCCGTTAGTGAACATCCACTTACAAGGCCGTTTCGACGACTACCCGAAACGTCGTGGTGTGACTCGTGTTAAAGAGATGCTAGCGGCTAATATCAATGTGTGTTTCGGCCATGATGATGTGTTTGACCCATGGTACCCGCTGGGTACAGCGAATATGCTTCAAGTTCTGCACATGGGACTGCACGTAACACAAGTTATGGGGTACGACCAAATCAACACCTCTCTTGATTTAATCAGCAAGAACTCAGCTCGTACATTGAACATCCAAGACAACTACGGTATTGAGGAAGGTAAGCCAGGCAGCCTGCTAATTCTTCCTGCTGACGATGGCTTTGATGCCGTGCGCCGCCAAGTACCAGTGCAGTACTCTATCCGCCACGGCAAGGTAATCGCAGAGACTCAACCAGCGAAAACAAAAATTAATTTAGATAAAACTGAAGATATCAACTTCAAACGATAATATCGTCTATACTAATGATGAAAAGGAGGCTTAGGCTTCCTTTTTACTTTGTCATGGCGTGCGATTTTATAAAACTATCAGCTATTTCAGGTGGTTTTGTTAACGAGCACAACATGACAAAAAAACTCGCTGATTTCTCAATCAATGAGTGTACAACCGGAAAGACTGTGTTAACATGCACTCGCTCTGTTAGCCGGAGTTATTTAAGTTAGATGAATAGTAAAAAATGACATGTAAAATCGTTACCCGTTTTTGTAAGTAGTTTTTCCTTATTTCTTAGCAACATTAAATAATTCAATTATCAGCGCATTGCAGTAATGCAATCAACAATTTAGAAAATTTATGAATAAGGGACAAATTATGTCTAACACAAATACTGGCACTGTAAAATGGTTTAACGAAGAGAAAGGTTTCGGTTTCATTTCTCAAGACAACGGCGGTGCTGACGTATTCGTACACTTCCGTGCAATCGCTTCAGAAGGTTTCAAAACTCTGAAAGAAGGCCAAAAGGTTTCTTTCGAAGTTGAAAACGGTCAAAAAGGCCTACAAGCAGCAAACGTTGTTGCTCAATAATTAGCTTTTAGCTAAAAAGAATTTTAAAGCGCTGATTTTTATCGGCGCTTTTTTGTATCTGCTCATAAATGTTTTCATCCTTTCCCTCTCTCGATTCAAATTTCTGGGTCACTTCTTCAATCGAGTTACTTCTCCAATCGATTCTGAGATCACAGTGCTCTCCCGAACTAAGGTTTTAATACAAAACTCAACTTATGTTCCATAGTGAATAACCAAAAATATGGTTAAAGAACAATCCATTAGACACCATTTATGAATACGCAATCGATATTCATAATAAAAATGAGTTATTTATCCAATCCTCATCTATTAATCATATAATTTTTAAAGCAAAGACCTCCGAAATCCGCTAACCTTGTCCACAAGTGGCTTGAGTTAGTTTGGTATCTGCAGTAAAAATAATGAAAAAAGACGAATTCCAGAAATCCACCGCTAATCTAAAAAAAGCGGTACCTCTTATGATGAAGAACAGAGTGTCTACCACACCTGCAAATTACGCACTTTGGTACACCTATGTCGATAATGCTATCCCGCAGCTAACTAAAGACATGGATGGTGTTTTAGAACACTACGGCATTTGTCCTCCAGCCGTTGGTGAACAGCTTTACAACAATTACGTTGCGAGCAAATCTGAAACCAATATCAACGATCTTCGCGCGAACCTAGAACTGTTAGTTTCTGAAGTTTCGAATTCAATGAATGATACTCTCACCGATACCTCAGCTTTCTCCGATATGATCGATCAAAGCTTCGAGGATTTGGCTCGTGTTGATAATGAAAGTTTATCGATCGACGAAGTCATGTCGTTGGTTCGTCAGTTGGTTTCTGAATCTCGTCATATTCGTCACTCTACTCAGTTTCTAAATTCTCAGCTGCACTCTGCTACATCAGAAATTTCCAAGCTTAAAACCCAATTGGTAGAAGTGCAGAAAGATGCGCTCTTTGACAGTACAACAACACTCTATAACCGTCGCTCTTTCGACCGTGATATAGAAACCTTGTGTGAAGCGAAAGAATCTTTGTGTTTGATTCTTCTCGACATCGATCATTTTAAAAATTTCAATGACACCTATGGCCACTTGTTTGGCGATATGGTTCTTAAAGGGATAGCTCGCAAGCTGAAGTTAAGTTGCCGTGAAGGTATTTCTGCGTATCGATTTGGTGGTGAAGAGTTCGCACTCATCGTGCCAAACAAGTCTTTGCGTATTGCTCGTCAGCTCGCTGATACTAATCGACGCTCTCTAGAAAAGCTGTCTATTAAAGATCGTCGCAGTGGTCAACAAGTCGGTAGTATCACCGCATCGTTTGGTGTCGCTGAACTTGAGCCCGGTGAGTCGGCGCAATCACTGATCGAACGAGCTGATAAGCTACTTTACGAAGCGAAATCACTTGGCCGCAACCGAGTCATGCCTCTTTAAGGTTTCACCGCTGGTTCTGCTCAATGAGAACCCGTGAACGCGAATTGATATACATTTAAAAAACAACAAAAAGCCCCAAAGACTAACTAGTACGTTAATCTTTGGGGCTTTTTCGTTGGCTATGTGTATCGGCTTAGTACTTACTGGGTTCAAACCCTTCAGCGTTCCAAACCTTATCTCATGCGACTAAAGTTGGTAGCAGTAATTCAGACAGTAATCTTCACCACTCTTTGCTCTAAACTCTTTATCTTCGCTGCATGCCTTTGGTTTGCCCTTTGCATCACCTTGAATCAAACTGATCCAGTGGCGCATAGCTGCAATGGTCTCTTCGCGCATTGTGGTCGTTGATTCCACTGGCGATTGACCGAACGTAGTGCATGATTCTAACTGAATATCATCGATCTCTACCAATTCAATACACCCTGTCCCTTTATGACATCCAAACATCACTTCTAAGTGACTGCCACTGCCATCTCGGAACAAGATAGAGTCTGGGTCATTCTTCTCACCCATGTACGCTACAAACTGTTTAGGGTGCTTTAGGCCGCTGTGCTGACCATCTTTAAAGTAAGCCATGATATGGCGGTAATCAACTACGTAGCTGGTTACGTCTTGATGTGAACCATTCTCTAATGGGAACAGTCGATCAAGCAGCTGTTTTGCTTTCACTTGCTTCTCTGTTTGCTGGTTGGCACTGATTGTCTCCACGGCAAAGACAGCTTCAGCGATAAATGGTTTTGATTGTTTTTGGATTTCTGTTTTATCGAATGTAAGCATATTCATAGTCTTTCCCTCTTGACTAGCCCGGTGATAACCACCGATTTCTACAGCAAAAATGTGTCCTAGAGCAATTATTCCAAACTAACGTTTAACTTATTTGTCATTTTGTGAATTGCTTAGTTTGTAGATTAGCGCTTTTTTACATACAATTTCACAACAAAAATTTTACAATGTGAATTTTACAAATATGGCCTTGTCAAAAAGTTTAGTTCGTCAGTCTCATTTCCTAGGTACGAAAATACGTAACCTAAGAAAACGTAACCATTTAACGATGGAAGATCTGTCTGCGCGTTGTATTCGAATCAACCCAGAATACGCACCTTCCGTTTCTTACCTTTCAATGATTGAACGTGGAAAGCGTGTGCCAAGCATCGACATGCTGGAAGTGATTGCGCAGGTTTTTCAGAAGACCCCAACGTGGTTCCTCGACGACGAATCAGAACAACAAGCCATTGCACCTGACAAAGGGAATCGTGGTGGGATAAGTGGCATGGCACTCGAGCCTAGCTTTCTTTTCTCCAACGACATCCTGCAGATTGCGATTCCTGAGATGCTGTCACAAACGGGGATCTCTGGCCGTCAGTTTGCGCACCTCTTGATTAGGGCACACCAAGAAAGCAACCAGAACCACTTCCCTGACCTTGAGCGTGCCGCAGAGGAGGTTGGCCTAAAACGTCTTAACCTGAGCGTAGAAGACCTGATAGACATCGCTAGAACCCTTGGTATTAACATCCGCTGGGTTACGCGCACGCCGCAGGACGTGGTTGATGAGCTAGGAATTAATGCCAAGCAACTGGTTACTTCATTCTTTGAGCCTCCCGGTACGATCTTTTTAAACGAAATTCTCAAAGAGTACCCCACTCGTCTGAAATACGATCTCTCGGTTTATATCGGCCATTGCATTCTGCATAGTAAAGAAGGCCTAAAGAGTGTGTTGTCGGTCGGTAACAACAACACATGGGATGACAACCAGATTTCAGGCTCTTCACAGTTGAATTCTCAAGACATTCTGCAAGCGTGGCGAGACTTTGAATCCAGTTTCTTTGCTGGAGCACTTCTGTGCCCGAAAGTCCCGTTTAGACAGCTGCTAGACCGCACTGGTTACGAAATAGACGTTCATAAGAGAGCGGGGGTTTCCCCCTCTGTTGCGATGCGTAGAATGACGGTAGTATCGCCCTACCCTCACTGGCACTACTTTGATGCTTATGGGCTGGGGAAACTCAAGGCGGTATACCGCGGGAACGGGATTCCACTGCCTTGGGGGAATATGAGAACGGTCGCCGACCCATGTCAACATTGGGCAGTGTTCCGTCGATTATCAGAACCTCGAGCGGGTAGCTCAGCTCAGATCTCCATTTTAAATGTAGGAGATGAGCCAAGAATCTATTGCTGTGAATCCATCAATATGACGGATCCTGCGGGTAACAATCGTGTGTTGTGTGCTGGTATAGACTTAAACCCAGCGATTGATGCTCAAGGCGGTAATTCAAGAGATATTGCAGAGCAGCTTAAGGCGTCATGCGTCAACAATGGTGGCTCTGTGGTAATCCCACGTAACATCAAGAAAGATCTCACGACAATAGCCAAGATTCTAAATATAAATTGGATTGAACGTGGGATTGAGACAGAGGCTAGGCTTATCTGCTCCAGAGGTGGAGAGTGCCCTCGCCAACCAAGCTGTTACTCGAAGTGTGGTGAGTAAAAAAGTAAAACCAACAAGTAGAACTCAAAATTCAGGCAAAAAAAAACCAACCACAATAAAGGTGATTGGTTATATATTTTGTGTGAACAATATGGGTTCACTAACAACGTCAGTTGGCTAGGTGACCCTCGGCTTAAGAAGGGTCACCGTTACTAATGCAGCATACGTGCCAACTTTTAAAACACGTATTTACTAAGCATCTGAACACGTATTAGCCGTAAACCCCTGCTTGCTTTGCAAACTGGAATTGCAAATTGCAAAGATCCACAAAAACGCTAGTGATTATGTTGTTATTAATAAATCATTAACGAATCATTACCTTTCCTCTCAATAGCGTATTTCTTCTTGATTCAGTCGTTTTTACGGCCAAGAAATCACTTCTAATTCCCCCAATAATACCCATAAAAAAACGCGAACATTGAAATTCAATATTCGCGCTTATTCGAGTTAAATTGCAGAAATTCGCTAATAAACGAGAATCTTCTTAAAAAGTAATTCTCGTTGCTGAACCGCTACAAAGCTACCTTCTCAACCTTTCGGTCTACCAAAGAGCTACTATTTCTGAGGTGCAGGCTTAGAACGGCTTCTAGATGGTGAAGGCTTGTTACCTGTAGGCTTATTACCTGCTGATTTGTTCGACGGTTTGCTCGAGCCATTACCGCCACCGAAACCAGACTTATTAGGTTTACCTGCACCAGCTGGCTTACCAGAACTATTCGTAGAAGGCTTGTTTGCCGCATTACCACGCTTATAGTTACTGCCATTATTTCTTAAAGATTTATCATCACCAGCAACTGCAGAGTTGCTGTCAGAGCCTTTGTTACCTGAGTTCGGCTTGTTCGCATTAGGCTTACGCTTAGGAGCAGAACCTGAACCAGAAACATGACGCTTGTTCTTGCCTGCTGGTTTGTGCCCGCGAGCATTCTCACCAGAACGTTGACCATCAGAGTGTTCACGTGTCTTTTTCGGCTTCTTAGGCTTAATCGGACGCGAATCCAAACGAGATTCTGGCAACTTGTTTACAGGTGCAAAACCTTCAAGTTCACGGCGCTCAAGCACTTGCTGAATAAGGCGCTCGATACCAAACAGTTCACCCACTTCATCAGCACAAACCAATGAAATTGCCTTACCCACTTCACCAGCACGGCCAGTACGACCAATACGGTGAACGTAATCTTCTGATACGTTTGGAAGGTCGAAATTCACTACTTGAGGCAGTTGCGGAATATCGATACCACGCGCTGCGATATCAGTCGCCACCAATACTCGTACCTTACCCGTTTTGAAGTTCTCTAGGGCTTTAGTACGCGCGCCTTGGCTCTTGTTACCATGAATAGGCGCCGCTGAGATGCCTTGCTCGTCAAGGAAGTGTGAAAGCTTGTTTGCGCCATGTTTCGTTTTGCTAAACACAAGCACTTGTCGCCAATCATTATCTTTGATGAGCTTCGCTAGCATTGCGCTTTTTTTCTTTTTATCTACTGGGTAGATGCTTTGCTCAACGGTTGGTGCCGTTGAGTTTGCAGGGCTTACCGAGATTTCAACTGGGTTGTTGACTAAGCCTTTCGCCAAGCCACGAATATCATCAGAGAACGTCGCTGAGAACAGTAGGTTTTGGCGCTTCTTAGGTAGAAAAGCCAAGATCTTACGGATATCACGAATGAAGCCCATGTCTAGCATGCGGTCAGCTTCATCTAGCACTAGAATTTCTAGTTGATCAAAACGCACAGCATTTTGGTTGTATAGGTCAAGTAGACGACCCGGTGTTGCTACCAGTACATCACTACCTTTACGCAGTTTTTGCATCTGAGGGTTAATTTTCACACCACCAAACACCACCGTAGAAGTAAGAGGTAAGTTAATACCGTACTTCACTACGCTGCCATTCACTTGCGCAGCAAGCTCACGGGTTGGTGTTAGCACTAGCGCACGAACTTGGTTTTGACGTACGCGAGGGCCTTTTGACAACATTTCAAGAATAGGTAGCGTGAAGCCTGCAGTTTTACCTGTACCTGTTTGAGCAGCGGCCATAACATCTTTGCCCGTTAGGACAGCAGGTACGGCTTTCTCTTGTATTGGTGATGGCTTATCGTAACCTTGTGCTTCAATAGCTTTAAGGATCGGTTCAGAAAGGCCCAGGGAGGTAAAACTCATAGATTATTTTCTCAGTTGAATAACATTTAGTATGAGCAACGCGCAGAAAGAAGTCGTTGCTACAGCTTTCGCTCATCAATTGGATTGATAAGGAGCAAAGCGCGGTATTCTGAGGCTTTTCCCCACATTCAGCAACTAAATTCTAATCACAGCTCCAATTCAACCTACATAACTTGTCGCTTCTGTTCGTACATTTTTTCATCAGCCGCTTTCAAGAGTGCATCGACATCATCGTAGTTATTGTTATGAATAACCCAACCAACACTGATTCGCAGATAAATTGAGTGAGTCTCATAGACCACTGGTGTCGTACATATACCCGTGATCATTGAAGGTGCTTGATTTTAGCCAAAATGAGGATCATGCTAGGTGACATGAAAATAACACTATCCAATGAACAAAAAATCACGCTGATTAACCAACACGATACGACTC
>NZ_JACJFF010000120.1:0-15145 GCF_014164465.1 Vibrio sp. SG41-7
CATTGGTTTTGTATGGTTTGTTGTAGAATCTGAATGTCGCGCATTGTTAACCCACTTGTTCGAAATGTGTGTTCAGCGATATTCATTAGATCAAAGACGGCGATGCGCGTCTACCTCATTGTTTTACGCCTGATTATGAGGGGATTCGTAAGCTTCGGACATCCTCGTTGCTCCCAAGCCATCTCCAAGGCTTTAGATACTAATTCGGTATCGGGCTTATCGGATAAAGACCACCCCACAACGTGTCGGCTAAATAGGTCCACTTCGAACCTGACCAAATATAAGTAATATAGCCACACCAAACACGATTCGGAGTACTGACAGAAAACTCACGCTTCAGTAGATTTGGAATATCTGGCCTTTCTACTTTTGCATGTCTATATCGATGCTAACCTGACTGTTTACTAATTAAATCAGCTTCACGCATTATCTGGCGAACCTTGAATCGTCCGGCTTTTGTGCCTTCTTCGCTCAGCATCGAGACAAGAGTAGACTGCCAGCAGAGCCTCGACTCATGTTGAAGAGTTCTTTAATTTGGCTAGCTAGATGAATGCGACTGGCATCCGGCTTGCGTTGCTTAAACTCGTAGTAACAAGACGAAGCTACGTTGAACAGTTTACAAAGCATTTTGACCGATTCATGCTCCCTCAACTTGTCTATTAACTAGAACGTTCGAGTTCGTCCGACATTAAGAGAGCGGGTGGCCTTTTTTAATATGGATTTTTCTCGTTCTAGCCGGTTAATCCGGGCTTCTAACTCTTGAATTTTCTTTTGCTCTGGCGTGAGGGCTTTAGTCGTTGGAGTCATCCCTCCTCGCTCAACTTTGAGTTGGTCGACCCATCACCGTAAAGCCGTTTCACCTACGCCCATAGAGTTAGCTGCTTCAGGGATGGAGTACCCTTGATCAAGAACCAAACTTGCAGCATCTATTTTGAACTCAGTAGAAAATGTACGTCGTTGCCATTTTGACATTGAACACCTCATTTATGATGGAGACTTTACCACCTAATTTGGTGTCCGGGATCATTAGAGCACTACACACATGTTAATGATACGCAAGTAGATGGAGTTGGTTTGGATGAAAATATAATAATTTCATCTGTCAAAGTGATTTTTCTAGTGTAAATTTTATATATTATTAAGGATGTTCTTTTGAGGTGGGATTAATCTTTCATATCGATAGGTGACCTATTTTTCTATTCATTTCCTTGGAAATGAAATTAAATATAAATTACTAAAAAAAAATCATAGATTGGAATACCTTTAGCCTGGCTGTGCTTGCTTTAAGTGGAGCTCATTAACGACCTACCTAATTACTTTACATTAAGGATGAAACTATGGGTAAAAGACGTTCAGAGATTAATGGTCCAAAGGAACCCTCTACGGGCCCAAGTCTTGATTTTGAATCATCAGAAGAGGCTGTGGGGGTTATCAATAGTAAAGAACGTAATTTTCTTGCTTTCTTAGCTTAACTTAACTCTTAACGGAGGAGTGTCATATGTGTACGTACCCAGTTGAGCGCGAAATTAGTAGCCATCAAGCGGTGATTAACCTTGAAGTTTGGTTGAGGGAACACAATATTCACTCCTCGCTTTCTACTACAGAAAATAATTTAGTTGCGACAGTTGAGTTTTTTAACTCGACTGGAAAATTTTTGACGATAGGGTCGGGAAAGGGGAGTAATGCAATAGCAGGGGCTTACTTCGAAGCTTTTGAGCATATGATGTTAGAGCACCATTTCATATCATCTCATGTTGAGGTTATCCAATTAAAAGAGTGGTTAAGATCAAATAAATCGCACCCTCAATGCCTTTTTGGGAAAGCACTTAAAGACTATGACGATGAATTATTGAGGTTTTTTCGTTATTACTCTCTCTTGTCTTCAGAAGCGTTTCTTATCCCAGAAACATTAGTCAATCCATTTCATTTGGAGCCTCTCTTGAGAAAAGAAGTGTTTTGCTTTCTTAATCGGTACTCATCGAATAGTGGCTGGGCTTCAGGCTCTACATTTGAGGAAGCAGTGTTACATGGTGCGAATGAAATCATCGAACGGCACTGTTTAAGCGAGTTATATAAACAATATATAGGTTTTTCCGAGTATAACGGAGAGTTCTATCGTGTAATTCCACCAAGGGAGCTTTTGGGTAAATACCAGCTATCTATTCCTAACATTGATGAACTCTTTATCGTCATGTCGAGAACTCATTTTGATTCCTATTTTTGTGCGTGCGTAATGCCTTCTACAACTACTCCTATGGCTTTTCGTTCGTCAGGTGTTTCGTATTCAGAGTTCCACTCGATAGAGAGAGCGCTGTCAGAGCTTGTTCAGAATATAGAGAACTATGATGACGTTGAGCTTGATAGTGTTCTCAAGGCAACTGAGTTTCTAAAAAAATACGATAAGTTATGCAAAATTATAGATTTGTCGGAGTTAGATAGGTTGCCATTTATAGATTTATCAAGCCTACAACAGGACTCTATGGGCTTTAAGGTGCATTACAAAAGTTTGTTAAGCTCAGTTAAAGCTAAAGGGTATGATTTACTTGTCCATACTGCATTTAGTCAGGGCAACATATGGCTTACATCTACGTACATTCCTGGGTTGGAGCGCTTCAATATTATAGATAAGGGGAAATGGGTCGTACCATTGGGGGATAAGTAATGCATGTTGCTACCTATCTAAAGTATTTTTTACTCTTTTCTACTTTGCTTCTACTTAAGATTAACCTGGCTTTGCCTTCTTATTTAATCGGACAAATAATAAATGTTGTATCTCAGACCATATCGCTGGAAAGCATGGAGACTTTGTTAATTTATTTGTTGCTATCTACATTAGTGACTATTGGTATATCTCCTTTTTTTACGTATTTTTTTGAGCAAGAGGTACAACTCAACGTCGAAACTAAATCACGTTCAATGTTTAGTCAGTTGATACGTAAACCCTTTAGTCATTTCAAACGCTTAGAGATAGGTTCACTAGCGAGTAAATTTGAAAGAGGTATTGGGTCTTATGAACAGTTCATAAACCTAAGTGTCTCGCGAGGCTTGCCCTTGGTCATTGAATTGCTTGTTTTGTGCTGTGCTATTGTCTTTTTTAGTGGGGGGATAACCTTTACTCTTGTGATATTTATTTTGGCCATTTCCACAATGATTAAGACTCTAATTATTAGGCTAAGACGCCCTTACATTGGCCAAGTAAATGGTGCAGAAGATGAAATACTAGAGCAAATTGTTGGTGTGTTTTCTGGTATACGTACGATTCAGTCGAATCGTGTCGAAGGTTTTTTTGAGAAACGCTTAGCTCCATTTTTTGAAAATTATAGACAAGCAACGGTATCTCTTGCTGTCAGTCGGAGTGTATTTGATGGTGTCGCTATAGCTACACAGAGTTTTATTTCGTTTTCGATTATCGCATTATTTATATTCCACTTGTTTCCAGAACAAATCTCTGATGCCGGAGAACTTGTCACTGCGTTGCTTCTATCTGCTAGTTTAACTAGGGTTTTTACTGGGCTATTGGATGTATATCGATTAATAGATCAAAGTCGTGAAGATTTTTCATCATTAAAACTAATCCTAGATAACAAAGATGAAAGCGTAGAGCTTAGTAAATTGCTGAATAGTGTCTTACAAGAGTTAACAAAGCCTGATGTAAACACCATTGCTGTTATAGGTAAAAGTGGCCAAGGGAAAACAATTTTACTCGATACTCTTTCTGGGTTATTGACATCAGAACCAGTGACCCCTCTATCGTCTAATTACCTAGAGCAAAACAATTTTGTTTTCTCAGGAAGTGTCTATGACAATTTAACGCTTGGAAAAGATGTAGAACATGATTGGTTAACGAAACAGCTCGATAAAGCAGGACTCTCGTGTAGATTAACACTAGATACTGTTCTAAAAGGTAATGGTCAGAACCTGAGTGGGGGTGAAAAGCGCAGGCTTTGTTTTCTTAGAGCCTATATCCAATCACCTGAACTGTTATTGTTAGATGAGCCAACAACCGGTTTAGATTGTCAAACAGGTCAAGCTTTGTGGAAGATGATTTTTAGCCTATTAGCTCCTAAATCTAAGATGGTTGTTGTGACACACGATCACGCCTACTTAGACCATTTCGATAAAGTTATCATTCTGGATTAACTTTCGATCTCTCGAGCTACTTTTTATAGCTCTCTGTCGGTGTAATTCCATTCGATTGAAGTGGTTTCTATAAAAAGAAGGAAATATTTTATGAGGTTGAATTCCAAAAACACCCGTTCCCTTATTTGTTATTGCTTCTTAAATAACATTCTGGATGCAATGTAAAAAAGTAAGGGAATTATATGATATTAAATTTACGCAATGCTTTGCTCAGGCAAGACTTTGATTTCTTTAACGTAATGACGTATGACGCAGGTCGAAACTTTCTTTACTACGTATGCTGAATATATTTGGAAATCTCAAATTTGGTCACGAAGAAACACTGATCTATTAGCACAACGCAACAGTTAGATGGTTACCCTCTCTGGAGTAGTACGTTGGGGCTATTATCATTATCTAATCCCCTTAGGTAACGTAGGACCATTTCATTACTTTTCCAATCCCCTAATTGAATCAATTGCGTTAAGCTCAGACCGGCATGGTAGCCATCTTGTAGGGCGCCAACACGACTAGAGTGACCACTCCATACCTCTCTATGTCCGGCACCTAAGGTGACAATCTCTCCACTCTCCAACAACACCTCATGTGCGCGCTGATAGATCCTGTCTATCGTCATACCGGACATCGGTGTTTGCCGGTATCCGGCAGGGCGAGAGCCCTTAACCGTGAGCCAACAAAACACAAAGTCTTCATCCTCTAAGCATGTACAGTAAGTGTCCAAATAGCACTTGACTATGGATGAAAAACGTCCAGTCAAACGCTTAGGCTCAGGACTGATTGTTGTTTTAGATGTGACACGTTCAATATTTAAATCCCCATTTTCTAAGATTTTAAGGTGCTTTTTTCGAATTTTCCCGACTTCACCCTCACGGAGCAAGGTACCGTAAGAGATGGTTAACACCGCGAGATCTCGAAATGGTACTGCGCGTTTTTTGTTTCCCCATACATCCATCAGGTGGGTTAAGTGATGTTTTCTGAATGGCTTGGCTTGCAGTTCAATCACTTGCGATCCAGTGATTTCCATTTCATCTTTTGGTAATGATTTAAAGAAAGTGGTGATGACCGGAAGCTTGGTGATGTCATCAGTATTCATGATTTTATGGAACAGGCTAAGTTGAGCTCTATATTGTTTTAGTGTATTAATTTTAATGTTCTGGGAGAGCTTGAGTTCTTTGAACCAGATCAGCAACACAGGGGCATGAATGGGGAAGCTATAGGCCTCTTTCGATTTGCAGTAGACATCCCATTTACGAATAACGAACGCAAGCATCCTTAATGTGTGTGTACTTAAGCCGCCGCGATGTTCTTCAAATTCACGCAAATGGGTTAAAACGGGAGGTAATGATGTCCAATCAGGATCAAAACTCTCTGTCAGATCCGGAAAGTTAAGTTTAAACCGACTCAGTTTTTCTTTTTGATCTTCCCACTGTTGGAGCGTTTTTTCTTTGCTTTGAAAGTGTGACAGTGTCACTTGAGATTGTTTTCTCGTAGGGAGGGTTGACTGGGACATTTCATAATTTTCAGGTAAATAGTGTGATATAAGTGTAATTATATCACACTATGGCTTAACACCAAACGCGCTCCTCATAAGCTTAAATCCATCTCGTGATAAGGGGAGATTACCCTCTAATTCTTAAAAATAGGCTAGTGAACGAAGTGTTAACTCACGACAAAATCATCGCTTGGCGATTAATAAATTAGTTATAAATAATAAATCGGATATGTAATTTAACCCTTTTTATCCATCCTATTCACCATTGCTCTTAGCATTTAATTTTGAGAGTGACCCTAGAGCGCGATAAGTAGATGCATTCTCAATCAAAATATTCATTATTCCCTTGAAATCAATTTTATTTATCCCTATTTTACTGACTGGAAGGGCATTACTTAGCCCTATTCCTCATTATTATGTCTTTTATGTTTAACAATTATAGGAGGCTAAACCTCATGAATATTCGCCCTTTAAATGATCGTCTTATCGTTGAAAGGCTTGAAGCAGAAAACCTTTCTGAAGGCGGAATTTTACTTGCGTCTCAAGCCGTCCAAAAATCCAACCGAGGAAAAGTTATTGCAGTTGGTTTAGGTCAACGATTGGATAATGGTGAGCGTGCGGCTTTGGATGTCAAAGTCGACGATATTGTCATTTTTAATGAAGGTTATGGTGTAAAAACAGAAAAAATTGATGGTTCAGAGTATCTTGTCCTTTCTGAATCAGATGTATTAGCAATCGTTGAGTAATTGATTTTTAAGTTATTTTTGAGGAGATAAATCATGACCGCAAAAGAAGTTATATTTGCTGATGAATCGCGTCAAAAGATGCTCAATGGGGTAAATCTATTGGCTGACGCAGTTAAAGTTACTCTTGGTCCTAAAGGACGAAATGTTGTTCTTGATAAGTCATTTGGAGCCCCCGTCATCACGAAAGATGGAGTATCTGTGGCAAAAGAAATTGAACTTGAGGATAAGTTTGAGAACATGGGTGCCCAAATGCTAAAGCAAGTCGCTTCGAAAGCTAATGAGGAAGCGGGAGATGGAACTACAACCGCGACATTATTGGCGCAATCTTTAATCAATGAGGGATTAAAGGCCGTAGCATCGGGGATGAATCCAATGGACTTGAAGCGAGGGATTGATAAAGCGACCGAAGCTGCCGTGAATAAGCTCCGCGAGATATCTCAACCATGCAGTGACAAAGAATCAATTACTCAAGTCGGAAGTATTTCAGCAAACAGCGATAGGTTGATTGGGAACATTATTGCAGAAGCTATGGAAAAGGTAGGTCGCAACGGAGTCATTACCGTTGAAGAAGGTCAGGGTTTAGATAATGAGTTAGCGGTTGTGGACGGTATGCAGTTTGATCGTGGGTATATTTCTCCGTATTTCATGACCAATCACGAGAGCGGAACAGTCGAACTAGATAATCCTTACATTCTAATGGTTGATAAAAAGGTAAGCAACATTCGTGAGTTACTTCCTATTCTTGAAGAAGTCGCCAAGCAATCTCGATCTTTGTTGATTCTGGCTGAAGATATTGAGGGTGAAGCTTTGGCAACACTAGTCGTGAACAATATGCGTGGTATTGTACGCACTGCCGCAGTAAAAGCCCCTGGATTCGGTGATAACCGCAAAGCTATGATGGAAGATATAGCAGTACTGACAAGTGGCACTCTGATTTGTGAAGACTTAGGTCATGAGCTAGAAAAGAGCACGCTAGAACAATTAGGGAGCGCGAAGAAAGTCACTATAACAAAAGAGACAACCACGATTGTGGGTGGTGTGGCGAACGAACAAATTATCAAAGACCGTGTTAAATCAATAGAAAATCAAATCGAATTTGCCAATTCTAAGTATGATAAAGAAAAGCTTCAACAGCGAATAGCTAAACTCGCAGGTGGTGTGGCTGTGATTAAAATTGGCGCAGCGACTGAAGTGGAGATGAAGGAGAAGAAAGATCGTGTCGATGATGCATTGCATGCTACTCGAGCAGCGGTTGAAGAAGGTATCGTTGCCGGAGGTGGTGTAGCGCTCGCTAAGATAGGTAAAGAGCTGGTTGACCTTACTGGTGACAATGATGACCAAAATGTTGGTATTCGTGTTGCGCTTCGAGCGATGGAAGAGCCACTTCGACAAATTGTCACCAATGCGGGTGACGAAGCTTCTGTCGTCGCAAACAATGTTAGGAGCGGTGGTGTGAATGATGGTTTCAATGCAGCCACAGGAGAGTATGGTGATATGTTTGAGATGGGTATAATTGATCCAACAAAAGTTACGCGCTCTGCGCTTCAGTATGCGGCGTCTGTTGCTGGGCTAATGATAACCACTGAAGCTATGATTTCTGAGAAAGTAACAGATATAAAACCAGCGGGTCATATTTAGTGCAAAATTTAAGCGGGTAAGGAAGTCCGCTTAATCATCAGGTGTAGATAATATAAAGTCATTGTAAAAGTTGTCTAGATAGACACTTTTATATCTATTGTTATTAATAAAAATGGTTATATTTTAGATCATAAATCGAAGGGGAATAATATCATTAAAGATAAGGCCAGCTAAGTAATTATAGGGAGCGGTTCACACCCTATTTATTATGAAATATGAATGTCAATCCTATTGGGAGGATTTTTATGAATATCGAAAAACTAACCCCCTGGAATTGGTTTAAACATGAAGATGACTCTAAAAATCAAATTCCGGTATCTAAAAATGAAGCGTTTTCTGAAGTTCTTTCCGGCGATAACACCATTGTTTCCTCAAAGAAAAGTGCTTTAGTTTCGCTGATCCAGCTACAAAATGAAATGGATAGATTGTTTGAAGAAGCATGGCAATCATTTGGGATGAAAGGTTTTTTACGTGGGTCTCCCATAGGCTCATTACTTGAAAACAACCTATTCGGTCCCCAAGCGCTCTATTCAAATCGAGCAAAATTAGATATTTCCGGTAGTGAGAAGAGATATGAAATTTCAGTCGAACTTCCCGGGCTTTCAGACGATGAGATTCAGGTTGAGTTGAGTGCGAATACACTGATTGTGAAAGGACAAATTCAGGAGGAGAGAGAGTCTAAAGATAAGCAGTATTACCGCATGGAACGCAGCATGGGGACGTTTCAACGAACATTATCTCTTCCTGATGATATTGATAAAGACAATATCTCTGCAAGCATGAAAAACGGTCTTTTGGTCATTCAGATCCCAAGAAAAACCACAAAAAACGAGAACGTGAAACATCTATCTATTTCGTCCTGAATAAAGCTGGAGGCAGTTAAATCTGCCTCTTTCTTAGTGTTTGATTCGGAATTGTTGTAAAACCAGCGGTACGTTTTAGGGTGGCTATTTTTTCATCTTTAGCTTAGCTATAAATGGTATCAATATTGAATCTAGCCTTTATTCTTACAGTCAGTTGAACCTTGTCGGAGAAGACTGTGAAAATTTTCATTAATACATTTTTAATTTGTGTTTTCCTGTATAAATTATTAACCCTTTCACACCAGCCTTCGGCTAAGGTCAATTTAATTCGGTATGTCAAAGGTCTCCTTATTTTAATGGCCATCACGGGATGGCTAATGCCACTTAATCTACCCTGGCCCCTCAGTGGAGGCATTCTTCTTTTTTCGGCGGTGATAGTTTTTTTTTACTGTGTGAGAATCGAACTTAATGAATTAACCTTACTTAGCCTAACGCCTTCCTTGAAGAGCAACCAGTACCACGTTCATCTTCCAACGGTAATTCACCCTCTCACAAGCGAGACGTATCAAGAGCTCGAACTGCTGATAGAATTGCTTCCCAAATACAATGGGCAATCATTAATACTGACGTCTCCTTTACTGACTAAGCACGGTTCGCTTCATAACATTGGAAAATTAAAAAATCTCCCTGTGAATATAGAGGTTTCCTATCATTCCTATTGGCGTTCACCATTAGAGTTTTTGGTATTGTGTTATTACAAATATATCAAGCGTAAAAATATTCTTAAACATTCAGATTTATCGAAGCAATGCCGAGTAGGTTTAACGTTACATAGAGTTGATGGTGTATAAGGGATCTGAAGTCCAATGTAAATGAATAATGCCCCAAGACGTGTTTAGAACGCATGAAACCATCATGAGATTTATTTAAGCAACAGCCTGTTGGACAAACTCTCAGATTCAATTGTATAAGGGGTTCTTGCCCTATTGCGAAACAACTTGTTTCGTCAAAAAACCTTTTCGGATTGAGGGAATTTTGCGGAACAGAACCAGATTAGAAATTGAAAATAATTTGACGCAACTTGCCTTGCTCAACTTAGCCATTGATAGCAAACTTAGAGCGAGTGATTTGCTTTCCCTCAGGGCTTGCGAGGTCTCTTCGCAAAATAGGATATTTAACCGCGTTAAGCATATCCAGCGCAAAACAGATATTGAAGTTCAATTTGAGATAACGACAAGAACTCAACAGAGTCTAATGAAATGGATTTTGATGGCTTCCTACATGCCAGCAATTTTCTTTTCAAAGCCAAAGATTAGCTATTCGTACTATATGAGGGTATGGGCTTCTTGGATAGGACCCTAACTTGTATGGCACTCACTCATGAGGTGAACAAAGATAGATAACACAATCCGCTACTTTGAAAGTTGTTACCCATTCACCGCTACACTTGATTATTTTCAATACATTAAGTGCAAATACTACTAATCTGTCCAAGGTTTAGATAGCCTTAAACAGATTAGGTATACACAAGCTTAAATTAAACGTTGGAACGCGCGTTTTTCTTCTTTGATTTATAGGCTTTCATTGAAATTTTTAAAGCAAGCTGTTTTTGTTTAATTGAAATGAGTTGTCTAGTTACGACCTTATGGTGTAACTCTGTGATAAAGTTTTTTTCCCAAGGCGTAAGGCGGTCAAACCTCAATAAAATAGTGTCATTGAGTACATTGAACAACTCGTATTGGCTTTTATCCATTCGACTGCGAAGCATTCAATTAGAGCACTTAGCTAGAGAAATGACGTTAAGGCTTTCTACTTTCTCATTTTTTCCTAAGGTAATGATTCGATAAGAGATCCCACTCTCTAATAGTGGTCTTATTTCGATGTTGTCACAAAAACTAACGGCGACTTTTTCTACTAAGTGGTCCATATTCAAAGTTTTCTTTTTTACGAAAACAAGAGTGACACTATCGCCCTCTGACTGTGCATTTACGAGTGTGATTGAGCCTAACTCTTGTGGAAGTTGGCTTGAAATAACTGTCGCTCTATAATCGGCAAGTCTATTAGATTTTATTGGGCTTATCTGACAACCGTTAAGCATGACACTGACGAAGAGAATTACAGTTGTTCGTAGCATTATGCGCTCCTTCTTCCTTTCTTCTCCCTTTAGGTGCCTTAAAATATTTATGGATATAACGTGAAGACATAGAAGATAAGAGCGCACTGTAATCTAAACTGAATGTGACTTTTTCCCCTACAAATAGTGGTTTCTGTGAGGATTCAAGGACAAGATGATCACTGGTTGAAGACATGATCTTAATCCCATTCGGAGCCTTAAGCCCGCTGACACAAACATCTTGGCGGCCTAATGCTAGAATAGCTTGTGAGACCTCCCCTCTATCTTGAAGATTTTCTTTTTCACCAAAAGCATTTAACCCCCGACTTCCCCAAGGCAAAGTCGGTTTAATCTTGGATTCAATCACTTCAGCGGTCAAAGAAACCGCATCCGTATGTAAGCCTTTGATATTTTCGTGATCTAAAGGCTCACAGCCTAAAAAAATGGCTTCTCCTATACGAAGGTTATTGACTCGAGTTAAGCCTGTTCTCTGAAGAGCCCAGTTAACTGAAGCTGAATTACCCCCTGAAATAATTTCTAGATTGATCCCAAATGTAGCTTCAATTTCATCGGCAAGATCAGAAAGAATATTCATATTTTTATCATCTGGAGCGACACCATACCGACAAGCTAAATTCGTACCAATTCCTTTTATCGTGATGTTCGGTAAATAAATAATCTCTCGGATAAAATCAATCACGCGATTTGGCATCACACCTTCTCTGAGATCGCCAAGCTCAACCATAATAATAATATCGTGACGGCAATTTTGTTGTTCCGCTGCATGTGAAATCCTCTGAATCACTTCAACTTCAGAGTTTAAACTCATATCACTGTATTTTATTACGCTCGCCACTTGACTGAGCATGGGTGTACGTATCAGCATTTTAGGGATAGCAATGCCAGATTCAGTCATCTTTTGAAGATTTTCGATTCTTGAATCGGCTAACATTGTTGCGCCAGCATCAATAAGAACTTGTGCGATGATAGGGTGGCCGAGGAAGGCTTTTGTTACAGGCGTAACGGATATATTTTTCAGTGATAGCTGAGAAATCAGGAACTGAGCGTTATGATGAACTTTCCCACAATCGATGTCTAACCTAGGGTAGTTCACCCTTTTTCGGCCAGTTTACTTGCTATTATAGGGAAGGCTGACGTTACGATGTGCAGTAGATGTTCAACAGGCTGTGACAAGACATCAGTAACCGGTAGACCAAATTCGGTAGTGTAAGTGTCTATCGCACAACGTGTTTCATCCAACGACATATCTTCATGATTCAGTGTTAGTCCAATAACATTGGTATTAGAAAACGTTTCGATAAGATTGATTTCTGAGGCAATCGAAGGCATTGGGCAATCAGGAAAATCACTACGATATAAACGTTTAGGGGCATGTTGCAGTATCACACCCGTTGGACAACTGCCACGTAAGATAAAAGCGCTGGTTGAAAACGCAGGGTGACTCAAGGCTCCTTGCCCCTCAATAATTATTAGATCCGGATTTTCTTTTTCATAGGCCTGTACAATGACAGATTCCAATTCACCGGCACAAAATTGTGAAGGGACTGCATCGAGTGCAACGCAGTATTGTGCGCCTTGCATAATACCTGTTTGACCAGTGGCAATCAGAACGACGTTAAGGCCTTTTTTAGTCAGTTCATTCGCCAATATTGTTGCTGTTGTTCGTTTTCCTAGCGCGCAATCCGTCCCCATTACAGCAATTCTCGGACATTTAACGTTGTGTATTTTCCCGCTAAACGTTTTCAGATCGCCTTTACTTTTGGGTTTGCGAGTATCGAATATTCGAACGTTATTCTTTAAACTGGCTTCTAAAAATAGAGGATCATCGGTTAGGAATTCATGTAAGCCATTTACGATGTTCATTCCTAGTGACATGGCATTTAAAATGATGCTTTTATCTAAGTCAGATAAAAAGCCACTTGATGGCGCAATGCCAAAAATGAAGTAATCAGGAATGCTTTCTGCGTGAATGATAGCTTCTTCAGCATTAGCAAGGATCGGTATTCCATTGGCTTTGTTATCAAGAACTTCACCAGCATCTAAGCCAGCAGACTCACTATCAATAACCGATAGAATACGATAGCTTAACGAATGTCTCACTAACCCATTAGCGGTTTTACCATCAATTTTACCGAAATTACCTTCGCAATATATAATCGCAGAAGGGATGACAGGTTTTACTTTTTGAGCAAGTGGTAACCAAGGTGCGAAATGGGGTACGTCGTTGTTGATTTCTACATTTTCAATTCTAGTGAGTTTGAAGATGTTTCTTAACTTTTGGGTTGAAATGGACATAATTAAAGCCTGCGGTGAGGCTTAGGAGGGCAACTAAGGAGTGCCGAGATGCGAGTTCGGAAAAGAAAAGAAGTCCCCACTAAGCGGTAGGGATAACAACCAAGGTAACACACTCACCAGATTTTTGTTGATTATTATTCATACGCTTTCTAAGTCTATCACTTTCAGGCTTCACCTATACTAACGTGATTGATTAGATAGCTAATACTCATTGTTCAACGTCGCCGTATCAAACTCGCAGATTTACGGTTTCAAGATACTTTTTCTAATATCAGTTAAGTGAATTAGAGTTTTTTATCTAACGCGTTTTTGTCCGTGCGACCTGAAGTCGTCTGAAGCGTTGTTCACCGCTTTATGAGGAATGTATGGTACGCCCCGCATTTGCAAGTAAATAATAACGAGCTGATTTGCGCCAATGTATTCAGAGTCTTCATGAAGTCACTACACAACTTCGCTCTACGATGAGATCCGCGCCAGATTGTCCTCATAACCATCAAAGCATTTTAATTTGCTTGTTCACTCAACAGGTTTCAATCTGGTGGTCTAACCGTTTTGTCATCATTTACTATCATTGCAAATCTGGTTTAAATTTTTAGTGAGAATTCTTTATTTGTGACCATAACAGACCACGCTATTCTTGCGAGCTTATTAGCTAAAGCAACAACAACCACATTAAATGGTTTTTTGCGTTTTAGATTCACTACCCACTCCCCAAAATGCTTTTCAGCGGTTTCTGTTTTCTTTAATATTGAGCGAGCAGCATGGATAAAAAGCTCACGTAGATCACTATTGCCGCGTTTTGATATACCTAACATCCGACTTTTACCACCGGTAGAATGTTGATGAGGAACTAAGCCAATCCATGCTGCAAAGTTCCGTCCATTAGAAAAGTCCTTTGGGTCAGCAACATTAGCTACACAGCATGCCGCTGTCAAAGGTCCTACGCCAGGGATAGTTTGTAATAGGTGATAACGGATATTCTCTTTATTAATCAGTCGTAGCTTTTTCTCTTGAAGCTCAATCTTTTCGCTAAGGTACTGATAATATTCAACCTGGGTTTTAAGTTCACAAACCAAAGAGTTTGGTAAAACCTCATTTTGAAGTTCTATCCATGCAAATAGTTTTTTAAGGTGACTATGACCACGAGGTAAACTTAGTCCAAACTCCAAAAGCATTGCCCCAATCCTGTTCATACAGGCTGTTCTTTCTTTCATAAACGAAGACCTAACTTTCCGAACCATCGAAGCTACTTGTGCTTCTTCAGCTTTAGGAGAAGTGAACCTCATTGAAGGTCTCGTCGATGCTTCAGCAATCGCGTCGGCATCTATAAAATCATTCTTATTGGTCTTCACATAAGGTTTAACATATTGCGCAGGAATCAACTTAACTGTATGGCCATAAGATTTACACTTCCTTGCTAACCAATGAGAACCGCCACAAGACTCCATTGCTACGTTCACTGGTTCATGCACAGATAACATTTGGAGTAGTTTTGTTCTACTTAACTTCTTACGAAATGTTTCTTTGCCAGATAAATCATGTCCAATTGCATGAAATGAGGATTTGCCTAGATCAATACCGATAGTTGTTGTGGTAGCCATGATGAAACTCCTTTAGTAGACAGAGCTAAGTCTAGGTGGTTGGGTGTGGGGCGTACCATCTAATTACCGTCTGTATCACCAGATGAACCTACGAGCCTGAATAAAGCAGCGGCTCGGACAATGTAACGAAACTTGGCCGTCTGGCTGAGTGGGAAAAGAATCGTAAGAGGGCGTTCCTCCTGAAAACCACAATTCGGGTAAGTGCTAGGTAAATGATATGAACGCTTCCCCAACCTACGGAGTCTGACGATGATTCGATTGACGAGGAAGGATACTCCCTGTCACGGCATCAAAGT
>NZ_JACJFF010000121.1:0-15032 GCF_014164465.1 Vibrio sp. SG41-7
AAGCTCAAATCAGGTCAATTTAGGCATTTCGCAGGATGCGTGTATCTGAAATAGCGAAAACAGCGTGAAAGTGTGCTTTAAACACCCATGTTTAGATTGTAGAGCAGAAGTTAGAGTAGTCAGCGACTCATTCTGACGTGAGTTATGCCGCGATCATTCCGGTAAGGAATCATTCAGATTCCTTACCTTAAAGGCGCTCCGAAATGGAACGCCTTTGTTTTTTTAGATTATCTTTTAGTTACTAGGAGCTCCCTTATCGAGTAGTAAAGAGTCTCCCGCATCTTTTCTTACAGCATCTAAGTCAACACCTTTTAACCGCTCCTGAGCTCTGTCTGCTGCATTTAAACGAGTACCGTCAGTGTTAAACACACTGCCAGCACCAGTTAAGCTATCAAGATCAATCGCCGATGACTCTGGAAACTTACCATTAGCCTGTAATAATCCCAGCCACTCATCAAGGTTTACTTGCTCCCAGTCAATCTCTGCTAAACGGTTTAAAGGAATGCCGTCACATTGAGGAGCTTTAGCAGATCCCCAGCTTAGACCAAGCTGGGGCCTAATTTGTTGCTGGATTATTTTAGACAAAGGAGAACTGAAACAACAATATGTTTGGCGTTTCTCTATACATGCCCCAAGTACCTTTGTTTTACAGTAAGAGCCAACTTGGTGGCAGCTGTTCAATGCACGTTTTGCGTTAAGCTCAAATTCTTCTTCTTCACACTTCCATACTATCTGAATAATCATCATTGCAACTACGTAAGCGGTATATGCGGCCATAATGCCGCTGAGTATACTCGCAGCTTGCTGTCCGACCATTTGCTCCATCATCCCTTCTGACGCTCCAGCAGGAACACCAGCACTTCCCGTGGCAGAAGCGTTACCAATAGCTTTGCCCGTAATTTTGGCTATTTCATCCTTTAACGCTTGTATAGCCTCTTTGGCTAAGTCAGTTATTGGCTTTGTGAAGTTATCAATAGCACCCGTAATATTTTCCATGTACGAGGTAAAGGGCTTCGTGATTTCAGTCCAACCACTGATAGCAGGGTCTCGTATGGCTTGGTAAGCACCTTTGATAGCACTTCCGCTATCAAGGGCCATAATAGCACCATCAAGTTTTGGCACGGACATCATAAGAGTAAGGTAATCCCCCATAGATAAGCCGCTAGGCTTTTCACAGCAATCCTGCGCCCCACCAACAGCGATTTTACACTCTCCTTCTTCACCACTAAAAGCTTTACAGTATGTATTGTTTTCTCCAGTGATATCTTCGCAACTCATATCCTGCGTCATAAACTGAGCAGCATTCAACAAAGCAGAAGCTCTTGCAAAATCAGTGCTCTGTGTTTTGTTTATATCAAGACAATCATCGCCCATACACTTAATCGGTCCACCGCAAGAATACTCTGTTTCTTTGTCAAAGCTGGGCACATCAACGTCATAACCGCAATCATACTTCTCTTCATGCACATAACAATTGCCCTGAGAACCTGTGGCTCCATCTACACACTGTGAGCTAATGAAACCACATTGGGGGTTGTCTTCATACTTTTTACATTGGTCAACATCTTGGTTATTTTCCAAGCACTGCTCGTTACCATCTTTATCAATCCAGCAAGTTCCTTGCCCCTGATTAAAAGAACATTCTAGTTGTGAAACGTCTACACTCGCTGCTAACTTGGGAACATTAGGTAATGGCGGCTCTCCAAGCAAATTGTAAACAGGATCTCCCTTACAAACTTGGAATCCAGAAAGCATTACACATGTATTATCGTTTGCTGGTGATGCTGTATAAGATCCCGAACAGAACTCCTCTAAAGACGCAATACCATCTTCAATACAACTTTGGGGCTTCCATCTATCGGAAACAACAGTAAGATTTTGCGCAAACTTCAAAAGAAGAGGTCCTGAGAAATAGTCTGCTAATGGAGTACCAATACTTTTCACATCCCCGTTGTTATGGAAAGAAAATAACTCCACTTGTTTGGAGGCTAAAGCTGAAATCGCGGCTGACTTATTACCGCCCGTATCATCATTACCCACCAGCACAAGAACTTTTCTGATATCTCCTCCTCGCCACTGATAATGATTCGCTGCCCATGCAATTGCATCAAATGGGTATGTAGGAGCTCCCGCCGTGCTGACGCCATCTAACCATGATTTAAAAGTGTTAAAATCAGGAGTCAGTTCCACTCGATTAAACGTATAATCACTATGTCTATAAACAGCCCCACCCAACCGTAAATCACCACTTCCATCTTGCGTTAACAGTTGTGCAAAAGCTCCCACGTTATTTCTGAGATCGTGGATAACTCCCCCCATAGAGCCAGAGTTATCAATTAGAAATACGATATCAGCAGGCTCTGCCGCTATTTCAATAGTATGCGTAATTTTACAGTTGCCCGTGGGCTTATACAGACGATCACATGTGTAATAGTCGGGCACATGTGACTTAATTGTTTTATCTTTTATTACCGTTTCAGCCGAACAATCTCCGAACCCTTGAGCAATCAAATCAATATCGTCGTAAGTAGACTTACTTAAATTCATTATGGGGTCATTTTTAAAATCTGGCTTAGACTGGTTTGAGGCATCAAGTAGCACTTTATATGCGGAACCAGAGATTGTCGGGGTTTCACTATTAGCATCATTCCAAAGTGATGTTTTAGCATTACCACCAATGGTATCCATTGCATCATTTGAGTTATATACCCCTTCAAGCGCACTTACCTTTGGGTTGCCGTCAGGAAAGTAATAACTTGATGGGTCATTGTTAGAACTACTAGTGCCAGGGAAGAGGTCATTAACATTAATTGTTCCCCCTCCACTTTGAAATTGACCATTTTGGATCGTTGGAAAGGATATGTTACCGTTTGATACCCCACCTTGATTACTTTTGAATGATGCTGATAACTCATTTGCAAATATCTGTGCATCTCGACCAACATTTGCTGCTTCATTCCCATTCGCATAAGCATGAATCGGTAGAAATGGGACGGTTACTATCAGTAACGATGCTACAGATTTCATTATTGCAGAACAGTTTCTCATCTACTTTAACCTCCCTTTACCAGTTACAACAATCATTCCAACGCCATATCGTATATATGGGGTCTTGACCAATTGCTGGTATCGTCTTGCTTAGCCCCCATGTTAATGTGGATTCGCCAATGACATGGGACGAGTCTGTTTCGGGCACAGGATGTAAAAGAGTAAACTTGTACTGTGTTTTAGGCAGCGTTGGGCTGATAACTCCTTGGCACATAGCCTCGCTTCCCATTGTTTTCCATGCTAGGCCGCGTCTATGAAGCGCTGTTAACACTCTGGTAGCTAATAAACTACTATCTTTAATCACCCCCTTGCCGCCATTCTGGTTTCCTGACAATGGATAAATAGAACCCCAACTCCCAGCACACCAAAATAACTGTTTCAACGGTTTGCCAATACTCGCAGCGGCTGCGTCAGCAGTACATGCGGCGGCAGCTATTGGATTCGCTACGGCAGCTGCCTCCGGGTTAGTAAAAAAAGCCAGCTCATCTGAGTTCCATGTTGGGTCCAGCTCAGACATATACATAATATCGAGATCTGAAAATCCATCCGCGTTACAGCTTTTTTTAACAAATAGCTCAAGCATTGTCATAAGTGGAAATGCGTAGTAATGGTAGTGCATAAATGACCCATCACCACCATCCATAGAACCTTCACCATGATGGCCTTGGAAAGTGCGGTCAAATGGAAATCTAGTACCATTAAGAACAGAAGAGCACCCAGGAACTCGTTGAAATTCGACTAATCGAGCTGGCTCCCACATAGATGTAGTCACCCCTGGACGTGGAACACCGTTGTTATCTTGACAAGCGCATAAAGGACTACCAACCGCATCGTTAGGAGCTACGCCACCACCGCTAATATTGGCTCCCGCGACTCTAAGTGGAAATATGCATGACCAACAGATGTCAGTAAAAAGCTTGGGACCAATAACTTCTGCATTCTGGCATCCTGGATCAGCTTTAGCAGCGCCCGCCAAGGTAAATAGGGTCACTATTAAAATTGTTTTCAATATTTTATTCATGACATAGCTCCAACTTTGATTGGCTCAGATACTTGTGCTTGTTTTAATGATGAGTTCACTTCAAGATCGAACGTGATGGGTTTTCCATGCAAAAAACCTTGCTGCCACTCTAATCCAAGAAGTTTTGCTACTTCTGATTGAGCGACACTTTCAACTCGTTCTGCAATCGGTGTTATGTTGTTAAGACGACAATACTGAACCGCCGCGTTACCTGCCAAACCCTTCAATTGCCCTATTTCAACTTTGCAGAACTGCCAAGAGTAAGATGTTAGGCGACTAACTGATGAGTGATCTTCTCCAAAGTCATCCATAGCTAAAGCAACATTAAACTGACTAAGTAAGGGCCATGCGTTATCCAACTGTTCTGGTGTTACCTTTTCCGTGATTTCAATAACGACTTGGAAGGGGGCTTTATCTGTCATCTCTTTCAACAATTTGAACCACTTCATTCGTATGTCTGAAAAGCTCAATGTCTGTGGCGATACGTTAATAAAAATACTGGGGTAAAGCCTTTCGATAACATGGACAAGGTGAATCAGAGATTTCATTATCTCTAAATCCACCATCCCCCAGTTAATCGGTGTTTTGTGGTCTGCTGGGCCATAGACTTGACCTTGATGGTGCCATCGAGAAAGCACTTCCGCTCCAACAGTATTTCTACCATTTGAGGTAATCGTCTGGAATGCAGGGATCAGGTTCATTCCACAGCCTCCTTAACATCAAATTCCCTTACCAAGAAGTTATTCCCTTGAGCCGTAATCACTGATGGTGTGTACTCGACTTGGAAGCGATTAACTACATCCGGCGTAAGCAGATAAACAGGAGCGTCAACTGTGTCCGTAACATGTTTATATGAATCCCAACCACTATCGCGCTCAAACTGAGTAGCAATATATGTGATTCTTTGCACCCCACGCTCTTGCTGCACTTTAGGGACAAGTTCTGCCAACAATTGCATTTGCTTTTTATCTAAAGGGTCAAAAATGATAACGGCCTGAGTAAACTGACGAGTGCCCGGCTTACACTCTTCACCGTGAGCGCAAAGTGGATTTATAACCTCACCTTTACGAGCAAACACAACTCCCTCAGCGGTACTTATGTCCTTCGATAGGTATATGCTTGGGTCAAGCAATCGCTCTCGATATCGTGGTGCCCGTGGTCTTTCGTTGAACTGCTGGTTATGCCAAAACCGCTTTACTGCCTGATCTTTCTTTTCTGCCCAGTCAATACCCGCTAGTTGAGCTTTAGCTCTCTCAATAAAGTCTTGCTCCGCAATTTCAACTGCTGGACCTCGAACTCCGAAGTCGCCAGACTCACCAGCATCCACCTCTTTTCTTATCCACTCCAGCGTCGATAAACCTGTAACTTTTGCGAGTTCCTTGGGATCGCGTCCAAGCTCAGTCTCTTCTTCAAGCACGACTATCGTTGGTACTGACGTGACATTATGTTTTTGGAACAAAACAGAGTTGATAACGACATTCGGCACTGGGTCCATTTGCTCTGCTAATTTCTGAACAGCTTTTATGCCATCACCAATGCTCATACCATCAGGAATTCCACGGAAAACTACTACCACATCATCTTCACCTGATGCAGTATCAAGGACATCTTTAAGCTCTTCTTTTCCCAGTGAGTAAGATGCAAAAATAAGAGTGGAGTGCCCCGTATAGACACTTTTTTCGGCCTGCCTCTCCGCCATTGCTTTCAGAGTGGGGTCTGATTCTTGTAATTGCTGGAAAAACTGACGCGCCTCTACCTGAGCTTGATCTAAATTTGAATTCTTCGCCCAATCAGGAAGTTCTTCCAATTGGCGAGCTTTCTCTGCTAACTCTCTTCCCTGCTCGATGATAGCCATATCATCACTAGTTAGAGGACTGTTACTAGCAAAAACAGAACTTGAAATGAACGCAGCAACTAATACGGACAATTTAGAAAAGCGGATATGCGCGGCCAATGATTTGCTCATCTTTTACAGCTCCCCAATAGCGTGAATCAAAACTCGATATACTTTCCCCGAGAAACCAGTAACGTTTATCTGGAAGAACACCTTTCCCGAAGAAATAACTTGCAGGAACATTCAACTTATTAGCCAGTTGTAGCCCTACTTGTTTAACTTCTCCGTTCACTACAACTTCCCAGTCTTTATTTACTTCAACAGTATCGCCTGGCATTCCAGAAAGGATTTTCAACATTCTTGTTCCATCATCATAAAGTGGCTCCATCCCCTTTGCGGAAAAGGCGTAAATAGCATCTCTGTGGAGTTCTTTATCTTTTAGATCGATAAGGTAGACGGAATGGTTAGGTAAACACCGTTCCAATTGCGGGTCATAACCGATCCGGTAACGTCCCGCAAAGGACGTCCCTACAAACCAAAGAAGAGCAAGTACAATTGCTGCCTTTAAAGCAAATCGCTTCCAAGATTCTTTTCTGACAATGAGCTTCATTCCAGTATTATCTCCGAAGGTAAATACACATCCTCTGGAGCACCTAAAGTAGCGGCACCATCAATAATCAAGTACCCAGATTCTTTGAGTTTGAAGATTGCGTTGTTTGTTTTAATCATCAATTGTTCGATCTCAGCTTCATCGGCTCCGGATGGGTATGAGCTCGCAATCTTCGTAAAATCTACAACAACCACTGGTGGCGTTAACGCTAATCTGTCATGAAGCGCAGAGGTCTCTTTGACCATGAAGTAATAAGAACCACCGAATCCACCAGCTGCACCTAACAACGCCGCAAATAAAATTGATTTAAAGTTCATCATCCTTTCCTTCTAGTTATGCGGCCATGCCACGTTGATGCATTACTTGACGTATTGCATCAGTGATATTTAATCCCTGATCTACATACTTATTGATATCTCGGATGTCATCTGGGTCTGTTGAATAAAGCAGTTTTTGGAAATCACCCACGACCAAACGGCCAACACCAATGCCAGCTTTTGATTTAATGAATATTTCTGAATAAGCACCTAGAATGGTGTGAACGGTTTTTAGAGTATGGAAACCACCGTCGGAAAGAGACAGACGACCACTGCGTTTTACGGATTCAACTGATTCTTCTGTCTGACCAAGTAGATACATAGATGCAGAGTTCTCAGCAATAGCGCGACCCACAGGGTTTTCATACAGGTCGTTGATCGACTGAGTACAAATACCGATACTTCCACCGTACTTCCTTGCCTTACGGTATTGATGTTCCATAAATGTACTAACTTCACCTTCTTTGAGCAGATCCCATGCTTCATCAATGATGACGACTTTCTTACGGTTACGTTCACCGAGGAACATTTCCTGCTGAATCTGATAAATCATTTGCAGCAAAACAACCTGACGTAAATGTTTGCGGCCTTGAAGCTCATCAAGCTCTAGGACAGTAAAACGATTTTGGAAGTTAACGTTGTTCGAGCCAGAGAAGTAGCTACCGTAACTACCCTTTGATGTAAATGCATAGAGCTGTTGACCAACATCCTTAATCCGCTGTTCGTCTGACTCTCGGCATCGCTCTGCAATATGGTCCACTGTCATTTCACGACCTTTTTCATCCCAAAGTTCGTTCATGATCTGCTTTAGACCCGCAAGCTGGAACTCATCAAGCAAGCCTTTCTCTGATGCCATTGCTTTGACAATAGAGACAACACCATCCTCTTCTTCTTTCCAGTTTGTGATCAGTTCAAATGGGTTCAAACAAATGTTGGAGCCTTCGGCGAAATGCACAAAGTCTCCTTTCAGAAGTTCGCACAGATCTTTGTATGACTTACCAGCGTCTATAACCCAAACTTGAGCCCCCTCAGACAAGTAACTGAATATCAATTCGTTGGTAAGGAAACTTTTACCAGACCCTGATTCCGCTGCGACCACTAGATTTTTGTTAGTATCGCTATCATGCAAAGACAAACTCATCAGTTGCCCGTTACGAGAAACTAATGCCGAGTGGAAGGTGCCCGTACCTTTCCACTCACCAAATACCGGTAATAAAACTGATGCCTGTTCAGTGGTCATGGTTTTATAACGGAACAAATCTTTTACGGCTTTTCGGTCAGTACAGAATGGTAGGCAATTGATAAACATTGGTAACGAGATAAATTTGTCTTCCATCATCTCGAAGCGGTTCTCGCGCCAGATATTACGCGCCGCTGTTGCTGCTGCTTGAGCACGTTCAGCTGTAGGAGCAAAAAGCACCAATGAGTAACTTACACGGACAGGTTTTGAGCCTTCTTTTAATGACTCATACAAAACATCAAAGTCATTCTTCTTGTCAGCAAGTACTGGAACAAATTTCAGCATAGGCCCGTATGCTTGGTTTACTGTAAACTGACGTTTTCTTTCAAGTGCATTCTTGGTGTTTTCAACCTCAGGGAAAAACAGGTTTGTAACGACCATGTAGTTTTCACGAATAGCTGAGTTGCCCCCACTAAGATCCCCAACAAAGGTTATTGCATCACCGAAATAGAAAGAGTCAGGCATTTTCTTCGCAGACATAACCTTAACGTGATAATCGCCTAAACGTAGACCGCTCTTATCAACTTCCAAGTCTGTGCCGTAATCAAAAATTTGCTCACAAATGGGCTTGTCGGTTTCCCAATCGCAACCATCTGTTCGCCATGATGCCTCAGGCCCCCAATTGAGCATGGTATTCATTGTTCTAATGTAACCGACAGCAGTTAGGGGGACAGGGTGAACACCAATCGTTCTTAGTGACGACTCAACTTTAGTCCGTAGGTTTGCCAGTGAGTCTAGTTCTTCCTGAGACGGCTCATTGGCATGTTTGATGGGCACTTTTACGGTGACGAATAGTTTTAGGTCGTGGATTAGACCAAGATCAAATGTTCCTTTTCTACATTTTGCAACCATTCTTTCGGTCGTATGTTTTTGCAGGAACTCCATTCGCTGCTCGATTGAAGAGGTCAACAAATCATCTCTGTAACCATCACGTAACCCCATCATTCGATACATTTCATGGTTTAAGTCAGGAGATCGAAACAAGATAAACTGCATGGTGGTTTTGGCCGGGTATTCCTGGTTCATAAAACCATTAACACGCTCTTGAATCTTTTCGTCAGCCCCGCACAGAGGATGGCAGTAGAAACCAAAGCCAATGCTTTTGTCATCCATCAAGAAGGTATAATCATCTTCTGAGTACGCAAGCACGGGTACAATCCCAGCCGCTCTTAAATGCTCTGGGATAAGCTTTTCTTGGAGCTTTTTTCTTATCGTAATAATGTTCATTTATCACTCTCCAGCCATGTTTTCAGGTCCATATTCTGCGGTCGGCCAGCATTAACTCGCCCATCAGGTGCAATCAAATAAGGTACACCTCGAATATTTAGTAACTGTGCGGTAAGCAGAGTGAGATCATGACGTTTACTGCTGCATGATGTTGGGTATGAGCCAAGCTTTCTTTGGCTAAGCGCTTCAAACGCTTTATCTTGGTCAGTTATGCAAGACAGAGCACGAGCTAAACGGTTTGACTTATCACCAAGAATAGGTATCACGACAAACTTAAACGTGTATTCGTCTTTGAGAGCTTTCGCCTCTTCCATTAGCTGGTGGCAGGCACCACACTGAGGGTCAACAAAGACCACTACTTCTTTTGGGCCAGTCCCAAGCTTTGCCACATTCATCGCATCTATATCGACATTCATGTCACGTAGCCTAAATCGGTCAGCGACATCGCGCATTTCTGTCAACGTACTGAGAGGCTTCTTTTGCCAGAGATCGTAGATTTGTCCTGAAATAACAAAGCGTCCATTCTCTGACAAAAACACGATTTGACCGTCACTTTCTACTGCATTGATGCCATAAATTGGCAACTCAACCATTCCAGTAATCTTTGCCTCTGCTTTCTGCACATCAGCAGCAGTAAAATCTTTCGCTGTTGCTACAGTACTAAGCAGCATGAGCACTGGTGCTATTGCTTGTTTCAACATACCTATCCTTTAACCGTCAGTTACTTTTTCATCAGTTGGCAGTTTATTCGGGATATGGATACAAGCCTGCATCTGTAGTTGCCCTGTTTGGTCAATTAGAGCGGAGAGACAAAAAAGCCCGGCGAGTGCCGGGCTTGGTTTAGATAGTCATAATTTTATTGAAGAGTCACAGGATCACTGCGACCACCAGCATCATCTATACCAGTCAAAGTAACTTCTGGCATTGCATCATAGCTGCGTTTGCTGATCGTCAATCTTCGTGATGAAGAGGCAACAGATTCACCATTAAGCGTCCATTCAAATCCTTTCACGCGACCATCGACATCATCACATGAGGCATAAACAAGCCATGCGAATGTGCTTTCTCTATGCTCGATAGAACAAACCGGAGCTTGGTTTTCGATAACTTTTATCTTCAACTCTTTCTCCACTTCTTTGCCCATATCAGACTTAATCCGGAAGTTAATTGTGTGCTCTCCTGCTTCAAGCGTCATTCGTCCATAACGGCCAGTGTCCTCAAGAGACTTTCCATTAACGGTGTACTGCATCACATTAATTCGGTCTCTTGGGTGTCCACCTTCAATATATGGACGAACAAGAACATCCAGAGGCTCACGATCCAACTTATTCGAGCCTGAGTATTCTAACTCTACCTTATAGCTTTCAGCTTGACCTATCGTTATCGCTAACTGAGCTTCTGCTTCGTTACCACGAGCATCGCGCACAATGACCTTAACAAGGTGCCCGCCCGGCTCTGTGATTTCAAAAGAGCGAGACGTGTCTCGTTGATCTTTAAGCTTTGCACCTTCCGGTAAGATCCATTCGTAGGTAGGCTCTTCAAGCTTGCCTCGGAATCCAACAGGACGAACAGAAGCGCTAACAATAACTGGTGCTACATCTGCATTTGCTCTGTAGCTGAGTGCAAACTCAGGCCAGACATATTGCCATACGCGAGCTTTGTATACCGTTTCCGATGTAGAAGACCCTTTGTAACCGTCGATCCATGCTGTGTATTTGATTTCAACACGAGCTTGATCCAAGTCTGCTTGATTTGGAACGTACTCAGCAGTGTTGCCTTCAATAATGGTTCCATCAGGAAGCGTGAAGAAACCCTTAACTTCGGCATCCAAATCTCGATAAGGCAGTCGAGTATCTGCGGTTAGTTTGTAAGTAAAGTCTTTCTCTACTAAACGAGGTCCATCAATACGAATACGCGGAGCTTTAACAGCTTTAAACTCTACGGTTTTCTTGGCCTGGCTATACGCATACGCATCATCTTCTGGAGCCATCGTCGAACGTACACGAGCAATTAACTTAACTCGTTGTGGTTCTTCTCTGGTTAGCGTGATACGTGGAGCCGCAGTAGTGTAAGTCTTACCACCATCTTCTGACCACTCAATCACAGCTTTACTTGCATCAAATGCGTTCTCGCCATCCATAATGGTCGCTGAGTATTCAGAAGAACTACCCACCAAGAGCGTATCTGGTCCAGGAACATCAACTTCAAGCGCTTCATACGAAACAATTTCTACATTTTCAGTGTACTTTTCTAAGCCCGAGTTTACGTTTACAACTTTAGCTCGAACTAGATATTTACCAACACCAAAACTCTCTACGAAACTGTACTTTCTACGCTCATCTGTAGCATGTTCATTCCATATCTGGCCGTCGTCATTACTCACTTCCCAGAAGACATCTCCAACTGAACGATAATCAAGTCGATCGACAATACCTAACTTAAAAGCGGCATTGAAAGGAGCTGCACCTGATAACGACGAGTTGTAACCTCACCATCAATTTTGTTACCACGAAGAACCGTAGCAAAAATTGGGCTTGGAGATGCCTCGATACGTTCATATCCTTCAACTGGGCTAACAAGCTTCGCTTCTGCGGTAAATCGAATGTAGCTTGAGTCTACTTTCGACATTTCAACTGCTATTTCAGCTGAACCGTTTTCTGCATCCACCCATTCTGACATTGGTTCAATCTCTCCTGGAGAGATCTGACGAGACAGACGAACCTTCCACTGCCCCATAGTTGCTTCATCATATTCGTCGTTCCCACGGTACAAATCGCGGATATCGACTTTTACGTTCAGCGTTTGGATATCGAGAACAGTATTACCATCCATTGACAGCATTGGACGAATACCTTTGCTTGGCATTGCAATCAGTCGATATTCTTTAGTGCTCTTAATTTCAGGTACTTTTTCATATGAAGAGTCAACTTTGTAGGTTACTTCTTCCCACAGTTTGCGGTCATCTGTTCGAATACGACGATTCACCTTCATCGCTGTACCCATACCGGATGAATGCACTTCTGACTCAAGTGTTTCATTGTTCCTAGATATAGAAACCCTCAAGTCTGATGGCTTCGCATTCACTTGGACATCACCGAAATAATCACCAGTCATAGGAACGATGTAGATGTTGTCCTTGAAGTGATAATCGGTCATCAGATCAACTTGGGGAACCGCTGGGTCAACAACCTCGATGTCAAAGGTCTCATCCGCTAACGCAACACGAGCTCCACTACGAGAGAAAATGCTAACGCGCCAACTTAAAGGAACCGTTGCTTTTTCTGCCAATGAACCAATTAGTGTGGGTGTGTCGTATCGAGTATCTTGTAGCAGCCCTTCTGGAACTTCTTTCCACTCAAATAAGCAGCTTCTGTGCGCCGCTTCGGATACACGTCCACTCTCATCTTGCTTGGCTTTTTCAGCATCCATCGTCAGGATACAGCTTGGACCTGAGGTTTGTCGTAACTGAACATTTAAGTTCTGGATAACACGGTCTACTTGAGCAATATCTGACTCTGGTAAGTAAGTTACTGAACCCAAAGCAGAGACCACATTTAGCTTTCTGTTACCGCCGCCGATTTTTACCTTATCTTCGCCGTTAAACAGATATACACCATAAGTGACATCCTGTTCACCGATCTGCAATGCTTGACCAGATATACCAGCAACTCGATTACTGTTTACCACTTCGGCTTCATCTGGAATCTGCTCCCACTCAACAAAACATACAGGGTCTTTGATAGGATCTGATGATTGAGCTTCTTGCAGGTTCGTCGAATAGCGACATGGTACACCTGAGTCGGCAGAGACTTGGACATTGAAGTTGTCGATGACTTGTCGAACTTCCCAGGTATTGGCCGTTAAGCTTTCACTCGCTTTCCATGTTTTGATATTGGCTACCAAAACTGGTGAGTTAGGCGCTGTAGTCATAACCAAAAGGCTTGCAGTGCCTGCATCTGCACCATCAACAGCTCGAACTGGAATACTTAATCGTCCTCCAGTAGAAGCAAAGCTATGATTTTTCATAATGTCAGCAGTTTGGCCTGGTTCAACTCGAATACCGTTTACCACCAAAGGAATTTGAGCATCACTTCGCAATGTCACCATTACGTCGTATGAGCCAGTTACGACCGAACCATCACTTAACGTTAGAGGTTCAGTTTCGATGATGTTCTTACCGTCTGCATAGGTAAACTCATACGGAACTGCCGGAATAGCCATATTGCCGTTAAATCCGCCTGAAAGCGTAATTTCACGAGGTTTATACTCGAACTCAACTTCTTGTTCTACCGTATTATCCTGACTGTCCTGAGCTCTCACCGTCAAAGCATAGCTTTCACCTTCCTGTAAGGACGGGAACATCACAGGGTATTCTAACCTAAATCGTCCTTTTGACTCTTCACGCCATGACAGTTGAACAGCTTCATCAGCGGGGCCGCCAATTAGCGAAATAGATTTTACTGTTGGGTTAGGATCTACAGCATCAGTAAGACTTACCACTATTTCATCAAGAGATTTTATCTGAGCTTGATGCTCTATGGACATACCTATTACTGGTGCCGATTGATCTATTTCCAACTGAAAGTCGGAACTATCATATCGCTGCTGGGTAACATTTCCGTACCTATCTTCAGCGCTTACAACAATACCTTCATAACTCCCCTCAGCAAGACTGCTAGCGCTAAATTCCAGATACCAATCATGTGTGGATGAGCGTTCAAATTTAGTTCTCGTCAACGGAACTTCTGTGCCATCAGTCTTAATAGCAACAGCTTTTGAATTACCAGAAATACTCCATTGGGTATAACCCCACCCATCGAATGAATCAGGCTCCTTTAAATGAGCAACGTAACTCTTGTCGCTATTTTTCGTGAATGATTCAATTGTTGGTGGATTCAGGTCATAACAAAATGTGCGTCCCAACCTAGTTGATGCTAATTCATCAACGCCTTCTGGTTTTGACCAGTAACCGGGCCATGTACAGTTCCTGCCACTAAATGAAAGCTCTATTGGAACTTCTATTTCTGTTTGATTAGGCTCTAGCCTAGTACCTGGCAACCACGTCCCCCAAACAACTTGAGGGTAAGGACGAGCTTCTACTGTCGCCTTCAATTTAGTAAATGAGTTTAGTGAACTTGTATTTAACCTACTGTCTCCACTAACCCACTGGCCGTCACTTCTAAGATACTTAACATCTCGCATCACAGGCGCTACTTTCACACTATCCGCTGGTTTAACGGAAATAGAATAACTACCACCAGAGTTCATTGCCCAGTCGTAAATCTTGAATGATTTACTTTTAGGGGAGTTGTTTACAAAGATGTCATTTTGAGTACTTTTGTATACATGAGTACTGTCTGATGCGACTACGGTTCCATTGATACAATTTCTATAGTCACACCATCCACCAGCATTCAGACCATATGGACTATCATTGTAGTGGTTAGTTCTTGGAATAGAGAAAAGTGCATGATAACTATCTGAATAAACAGTCATACCAGAGCTATAAGGCACATAGCCTTCTAACATCCTGCCATCTACCTGAAATGTTCCAGCTAAAGGATTATTCGGGTCATATATTGCAACAGGCAATGGGTTTTGCCCACTTTTCCACTGGGTTGCCATCTTTATCGAAATACAGACCTTCACCTTCAGGAACGGTCGTGAAGATAATCGCTTGTGCCACGTCGGCTGCCGAAGCGATAAGTTGTACGTTTTGCTCTTTCAGTTTTTCA
>NZ_JACJFF010000122.1:0-15027 GCF_014164465.1 Vibrio sp. SG41-7
TCTTTTTGCTCACTGGCGAATAGGTATGAAAGGATCGATGGTTTAATGGGAGCGGTATGAGTCGAGAGGCTCACGTACCGTTCTGCGAGGGGCTGCAGGGGAAGTTCCTGCGGTCTACTTTCCTCGTATTCAGAGAAGATGAACTAAAAGTAAAAGACCCAGATGGAGCTGCCCACTTAGCGGCATTTAATCGTGCTGCGTTGAACATGATAAAGCAGGATGAGAGTGACAAAGATAGCTTGGCTGCCAAACGTAGAAAGTCAGCTTGGTCTGGTGAATATTGCTCAAAAATAATCTTTGGCTAATATTTATTCAAAGTGGAATCCCGCCCTGCCTTAAAGGGCGAGACTGCGCCAGCTTGATGTTCAATAATCCATTTATTTTAGGGAGTGGGTCATGTCAATTATTAGTATATCACTGTATATTAAAAAATATCTTTGTGTTCATCGCTAATAGCGCTATCTAATTAAGGTCGTAATAAATTTATGATTTCTCTTTTAAAAAATGTCAATGTTTATGCTCCTTCTTCATTAGGGTTAAAGGATGTTCTGGTTGCATATGGTAAAGTAGTGCAAATATCCCCTTGTGTGAGTGAGCTAACAATACCGAGCAATTGGCCGGTAGAAGTAATTGACTTTGATGGGGCGATATTAATCCCGGGTTTTATTGATGCGCATGCCCATATTACTGGCGGTGGCGGCGAGGCGGGTTTTTCTACTCAAGTTCCCCCTGTTGGGTTAACCGAATTCACGCGTGCAGGTGTAACGACTGTTGTTGGTTTATTAGGGACAGATGATACTACGCGCAGCATTGAAAACTTAATTAGTCGTGTTTATGGCTTACGAGAAGAAGGTATGTCAGCTTACTGTTGGACAGGTGGGTATCATTACCCTTTAACAACATTAACTGGCACAGCGAAAAGAGATATTACATTTTTAGAGCCTGTTATTGGGATCGGTGAGTTTGCCATTAGCGATCACCGCTCAAGCCAACCTACTTTTAATGAAGTGATCAAACTCGCGAGCGAAGCGCATGTCGGTGGGTTGATTACAGGTAAAGCAGGGGTGATTCACTTTCATTTAGGTGATGGTGACCGAAAATTAGCGTTGATTGACAGAGCGCTCAATGAAACAGAAATTCCAGCACGTGTATTTAACCCTACGCACGTTAACCGTAACATACCGTTATTTGAAGACAGCTGTAAATTATTAAAAAAAGGTTGCTATATCGATATCACCGCGTTTCCGAAAGGGACTGCAGCTCCCGGTATTGAAGCTCATGATGCGATTGCGATCGCAGTGAAAAATAAATTAGCATTGGACCGAATTACGGTTAGCTCTGATGGTGGCGGTTGCTTGCCTTGTTTTGATAAACAAGGTGAGTTAACACAGATGGATTTTGGTCGTGCCAGCACATTGTTAGAAACAATACAAGAAACACTAGCATTAGGTATTCCGCTTGAGACGGTTCTACCTATGTTTACACAGAATGTAGCCAACCTTTTGCGCTTAAAAACAAAAGGGCAAATAAGCCCTAGTTTTGATGCGGATTTAGTAGTGTTAAATAAACAATATAAAATCACGGATGTGATGGTAAAAGGCGTTTGGCATAAACGTCACAACCAAACAGTGATTCGTGGAACTTTTGAATAGAGGTAAATATGTGTCCAGCGAAAACAGTTGATGGTAAGAAACGAGGATTTGTGATTCCAGTGGGAGGCGCAGAGGAGCGTATTGACGACCCGATTATTTTACAGCGTTTTGTTAAGTTATGCGGCGGTGATAGTGCGAATATCGTCATTATCCCGACTGCGTCACAGCTTGAAGAAACAGGGCCGAACTATGAAAAAATATTTTCAGATTTAGGCGTAAGCGTTGCAGTGTCGCTGACTATAAACACACGAGAAGATGCCCATTGCGAAGATGTATTAGTACGCTTAGAAAGTGCAACAGGTATTTTTATGACGGGCGGGAATCAGCTCCGTTTATCGACTATTATTGGTGGTACACCTGTTGCACAAAGTATTCGCCGACTGAATGCTTTAGGCGTTCATGTAGCTGGCACATCTGCAGGGGCTGCGATTATGCCTGAACATATGATTGCAGGGGGCGCGACCGGTTCTTTACCTAATGAACAAGGTGTTACTTTTGCTCCGGGTATGGGGCTATTAAGTAAAGCAATATTAGATCAGCATTTTAGTCAACGTAATCGTTTAGGTAGACTGCTTTCCGCCGTATCTTATAACCCTTTTGCTTCTGGTTTAGGTATTTGTGAAAATACAGCTGCTTTTATTGGTCCTGATAATGTCCTAGAAGTTGTTGGCAATGGTAGCATTACAATTGTTGATCCCTCAGAACTACAATATAGTTCGATGGCTGAAGCGCGACGCGGTGATGCCATTACACTGATCGGTATCAAGTTACATATGTTGAGTGACGGTGATAAATATTGTCTTGATACGAGAAAGGCATTTTCCAAGTGATTGGTTTTAAGTCTGAACTTGTGGGCTTTGATATGAATTTTCAAAGCAAAATAAATATACCTTTATGAACTGGTTTTTAAGTAAAAAAACAGGCTGAAGAAAGTATGCTCTGAATTTAATCTGGTAGTGAACACCAAATTACTATTAATGAATAAATCAGAGCATGAATGAATTACTCCCATCACCTTATCCACGTGATCATTGAAGATGCTTGATTTCTCATTAAATCAGGATCATGCTACTCATCATGAAAATTGTACTAACTCCTGAACAAAAGTAACAACTCGAACAGATGCACAATATCGAGCGTGAGCGTCGAGTATGTGACCGTATAAAAGCTGTCTTGCTGGCTTTCGAGGGTTGAGGACAGGTTATGATCTCTCAAGCTCTTCGTATCCATGAATCTACAGTTGCTCGTCATCTTAGTGATTATGTTCTATCTGAAAAACTTAAACCTGAGAATGACGAGACCCAGAGTCGACTTTCTGATAATCAAACGATGCAGCTCATCGAGCATTTGACTGAGATAGCCTACTTTCATACGCGTCAAATCATTACTTACGTCGAAGCGGAATTCGGCGTGAGCTACACCGTTGCAGGCATTAACAAGTGGTTACATCACCAAGGTTTTTCATACAAAAAGCCCAAAGGTGTCCCACACAAGCTAAAGCCTGAAGAGCAGCAAGCATTTCAACGAGGTGCTTAAGTTAAATGATGTGCCTGTGCTTTTCATGGATGCTGTTCACCCAACTTAGTCAACAAAGCTTAGCTTTGGCTGGATCCGTAAGGGACAGGATAAGCTTATTGAAACGACAAGTAGCCGTACTCGAGTGAATCTAATCGGTGTTCTGCGATTGAAAAACATCAGCGCAACGATCACAGATACTTATGAAACGATAGATAGCGAGAGTATTGTTCGCTTCTTTTAGAAACTCAAGAAAGAGTATTATCCACTAGAGCTGTTTTGGAAAATCATGAATGAGCATGTTAGGAACAATATTTATTTCCCCTCCAAAGCAGCATTAACCTCTGCTATCAAAAAGTTTTTCGATGTGAAGTCACCAGAAATTGCAGGTTCACTTGTATCTAGAATTACAGATAATTTTTAGGTACTAATACCTGCATCTTCAAGTTGAACGGGTATATCTCCAAAGTTAAAATCAATAAATCGTTCAACATATGACCACTTGATGTGGGCGCGTATATTTTTTTATGCAAAAACACTAATATTTTAAGGTCAAGCAAGTAATATTAACCTACACTCGTAATTCATTTCTTTAGATATATGGTTATAAATAAGCCTGGTTTGATTTGTAAATTAAACTGTAAATTATAAATGTGGGATTCTGAATGAAAATATTATCAAGTAATGTGTATGTTGGCCCAAATTCTTATGCTCACTTTCCAGTAATCCGTCATGTCATTGATATTGGCATTTTGGAAGAATTACCGTCTGTAAAACTTGGAGATATATTTATAAATGGACTTATTCAAGCATTACCAGGTCTTCAAGAGCATGGTTGCTCATATCGTACTGAAGGCGGCTTTCTTCGTCGTTTAAAAGAAGATGAAGGAACATGGATAGGGCATATTTGGGAACATGTCACATTAGAGTTACAATGCATGGCGGGAACCGAAGTCAGTTTTGGCAGGACAAGAGGTAATGGTACAAAGGGTCATTATAATATGGCTTTTCAATACAAACAACGTGATGTTGGTTTATCTGCTGCTGAGCTTGCTCGTGACTTACTTATTTCATTAATGCCAGAACATATTCAGGCGCAATTAGAAACAAAGTTAGAATCAGACTTTCAATTTGAAGAAGAGCTTTCAAGTTTTATCCGTTTTGCACAACGTAAAGAGTTTGGACCAAGTACACAGTCATTGATTAATGCTGCTGAAGCACGGGATATTCCATGGCTACGTTTAAATAACTACAGCTTAGTGCAGTTTGGTCATGGTAAATACCAACAGCGTATTCAAGCGACTATTACTAGTGAAACAAAACATATTGCAGTAGAAATTTCGTGTGATAAAGAAGATACGCATAATTTATTAAATGATCTAGGGCTGCCAGTGCCACAACAACGTCTCGTTTACTCTGAACGAGAAGCAATACGAGCAGCGCAACGTGTTGGTTACCCTGTTGTATTAAAACCGTTAAACGCAAATCATGGGCGCGGTGTCTCAATCGATTTGAAAACGGAAGAGCAAATCCGCACTGCTTTTGCTTTTGCGAGGGAGCATGGTACTAGCCGAGCAGTATTGGTTGAATCTTTCCTAACAGGTTTAGACCACCGTATGCTAGTGGTAAATGGCGAATTAGTTGCTGTAGCAAAACGAGTGCCGGGACATATTGTTGGTGATGGCGGCAAAACCATTATAGAGCTGATTGATATCGTCAACGAAGATCCGCGTCGTGGTGTTGGCCATGAAAAAGTTTTAACGCAACTTGAACTAGATAATCAAGCAAATCGACTGCTTGAAGAAGCTAATTATACGACTGAAACCGTATTAGCTAAAGGCGAAGTGTTTTACTTACGTTCTACGGCAAATTTGTCAACCGGTGGCACAGCGATTGATATGACTGACTTAGTGCACCCTGATAATAAAGCCATGGCTGAGCGAGCTGTACAAGCTGTCGGCTTGGATGTTGGTGGTGTCGACTTCTTAACCTCAGATATTACCCGCTCTTATAAAGACGTGGGCGGTGGTATTGTGGAAGTCAATGCAGCTCCAGGTTTTAGAATGCATGTAGCTCCAAGTGAAGGAAAGCCTAGAGATGTTGCTGGAAAAGTGATTGACATGCTATTTCCACCGTCTTTACCAACTCAAATACCGATTGCGGGTATTACGGGTACGAATGGTAAAACAACAACCTCACGCATGCTTTCGCATATCCTTAAAAACGCAGGTCATACTGTTGGGATGACGTCAACAGATGGGGTTTATGTTGACGGTCACTTATCTGTTAAGGGGGATATGACAGGCCCAGTCTCATCACAAATTGTGTTACGAGACCCAACGATTGATATTGCCGTATTAGAAACTGCTCGTGGGGGTATCGCCCGCTCGGGTTTAGGTTATTTTGAAAGTGATGTTGCAGCGTGTATTAATGTACAAGAAGATCATTTAGGTTTGCGTGGTATTGATACTCTTGAACAATTAGCTCAAATAAAACGTATCGTAGTTGAAGTGGCTAAAGATTCAGTGGTGCTTAATGCTGATGATCCTCAATGTTTAAGAATGGCCGATTACACTAAAGCGAAACACATTTGTTATGTGACAATGAACTCTGGTCATAGCTTGGTACGTGAGCACATTCGTGCAGGTGGACGTGCATTAGTTTTAGAGAAAGGTATTAATGGCGAAATGATCACTATTTTTGATAATGGTGCACATATTCCGCTACTCTGGACACATTTAATACCAGCAACACTTGAAGGGAAAGCAACACATAACGTGCAAAATGCGATGTTTGCAGCAGCATTGGCTTATAGCTTAGGTAAATCACTTGAGCATATTCAACAAGGTTTAAGGACCTTTAATACAACCTTTTTCCAAGCGCCGGGACGAATGAACGTTTTCGATGAACACCCTTTTAGAGTCATTCTTGATTATGCTCATAATGCAGATGGTATAAGATATATGAGTGAATTAGCAACGAAATTAGAAGTACAGGGGAAGCGTATTGCGGTTGTGACTGGGCCGGGCGATCGCCGAGATGTTGATATTGAAAATATTGCGAAAGCAATTGCAGGTCATTTTGATGTTTATATCTGTAAAGCAGATGACAATAGACGTGGCCGTGGTTTTGATGAAATACCTCAAAAAATTGCTAAAACATTAAAAGAACAAGGCATCGCTGAAGAAAATATTTTTGTAATCGCAGATGAAGTTGAAGCCATAGATAAAGCTTTAGACATGGCAAAACAAGATGACTTAGTTATTGTCTTTGGTGATGAAATCACTCGTTGCTGGAAACAAATTATTCATTTTAATCGTAATCATGAAGAACTAATTGTGGAAGAAGAAAAATCAAATGTGCCATTGGCATTTTTGTCAGATAACAATGAATCCGATTCTTTCGTTTTAGAGTCTGGGATGAAAATTGTTAAAGATGAACGCGGTGTACGCTTGGTTTCTCAATATGATGAAGAAAGTGATTAATAGACATCTTTTCCCATCAGTAGCCTATGGCATTTCAGAGAGGATGTAGTGTATAAGTGTTAGGCTCGAGATAGCCTAACGCTTTACTTACGCTCCACTGGCTAGCACTGCCTGCTCGAAAGCTTTAATTTCAACACTGCATTCAGATAAGATCAAGCTCACTTGAGCATTCAGGACTCGGCTTCCACTGACATATTTGGAGTACGTTTCTGCTATACCACTAAGCTTCATAGATTAACTGGACACGAAGCCGCCTCGCTGGTATTGCTTCTTATTAAAAGCAGGTGTTTAACTAGCTCTTCAAAGAAGTTCTAAAACATGCCACTGTTGCGGTCACAAAATGGAAGAAATGCCCTTATCGGTTCGCATGTGGAATTGTCCCTCTTGTGATACGACAGATATAAATCGGGATCTAAATGCCGCTCTTAATATCCGTGATAAAGGTATTCTAGAATTAAAAGCCGTTGGACAGTCGTTTCTGCTTTATGGAAGCTGCGTAAGACTCGATACTATCGAGCATTGGCTAACGAAATAAGAAGCATCTGCCGATTGAGGGCGGTGAGTAGTCACAAGCTCATTTTGATAACTCTCAAAATAGACAAATTATTTGAGTGTAAAGAATTTAAACCACTAACGAGGAACGCCATTTCCTCGCTTCCCTTTGCGCTTCGGAAGAGGAATCCATGCCGAAAATTAAGATGAAAAATCCAATAATAAAACTAACGTTAGATGATTGCCGCCGTTTAACTGGAAAAAATTTGCTCTGGGAAAAATCTGGATCAATTTTAGATGCATTTGTTGATGGCATAGATAAAAAACAAGTCATAGAGCAGTGGGGGATCTATGCTAAACAATTACTCGAAGCCGTGGGATGGTCAGCTGAAAGTACGATTTATAGAGAATTTGAAGGTGGTGTAAGTTTAGCTATTAGTGCGCCAATAGATGCTTTATATGCCGCTTGCGAATTGAATGAAGCCGCGTGGGATTTGACATGTGCTCATTTTATTCCCGATATTCTTATGCACAATGGTGTTGGGGGGGAGGGCGTTATTGATGTTGAAATAATGATTGCAACTATCAAACAGTCAATCGCTCAAGAAGTAAACCCTGAATTGCTGCACCTTATTGAATTGGCGAAAAAGCACCAGGTTCCCTATCTTGTCGATGATGATGATGTGTCGCTAGGGTATGGGAAGTACTCTAAAACGTGGCTAACAGATAACCTTCCCGAACCAAAATCGATTGTCTGGCAAGAGCATCAAAGCTTACCTGTAGCGATGGTAACTGGTACCAATGGTAAGTCAACCAGTGTACGTATTATGTCTCAAATAATAAAAGCCGCGGGGAGTTGTTGCGGTGTCACATCGACTGATTTTATTCGTGTTGGTGAAGATATTATCGATTATGGTGACTACTCTGGTCCTGGTGGTGCAAGAATGTTACTACGCCATCCAGACACTGAATTTGCTGTTTTGGAGGTAGCTCGTGGTGGCATGTTACGACGCGGGTTACCCGTTGATAACGTTGACGCTGCACTGATAACAAATGTAGCAGAAGATCACTTGGGTCAGTACGGTATCAATACGGTGGAAGCGCTTGCTAAGGTAAAAGCAATAGTTGCTAAAGGCTTAAAGAGCGGCACTTTAGTCCTTAATGCAGATGATCCATACTTAGTTGAACTTGCACCCTCATTCATGGTTGAAAAATGCTGGTTTTCATTGAATGAAAACAATACTGTTTTACAAAAACATCGAGCAAATAAAGGGGCTATTTGCTTTCCTCGTGGCGATAAGCTGATTTATAGTGATTCATTACAAAATGAAACGACCTTAGTAGATGTTAACGATATCCCAATGACTTTAAATGGGGCTGCGAAGCACAATATTCAAAATGCATTAGGTGCGATAGGGTTAGCGAAAAGCTTAGGTATTGAAGATACAGCCATCACTCGTGCGCTAGTTTGTTTTTCAAGCGATGTCAATGACAACCCAGGTCGAGGTAATCAATTTGTAATCAATGATGCAAAAGTTATCATGGATTTCGCGCATAACGTACACAGTATGGATGCAATGGTAAGTACAACAGAACATATGCCTGCTGAGCGTAAATTCCTAATGCTGAGTTATGCAGGTGACCGTAGTGATGCGGATATCATCAATATGACGATATCAGCTTTAAAAATGAAAGCTGATATTCTTGTCATTGCTGAGATTAGCGATTATTTAAGAGGCAGGCTATTCGGAGAGGTGCCGGGGATAATTGCAAGTACTGCGGAAAGTAATGGAATGCCGGCTGAAAATATCATTTTTAGCAGTGATCCTGTTGCAGGTAGTAAATACATTATAGAGCGGTTGCAGCCAAATGACTTAGCGTTACTCATGGTGTTATCGCAACGTGATGAGGTTGTTGAGTTATTACAGGCTACATAGTCACCTTTGCTTATGAATTACTCCCATTAAATTAAAGATTATAATGGGAGCTTCTTATCAATGACCTGCAGCACAACAAGGCTTGCCTGCTAAGATTGAAAGTATAATTTAATTGTCCGTGAGGTTGCTTAAGGAGGTTAGTACGGTATTTAATTTACAGCCTCCTTCGTGAAGGGAAGGGGCTCATTTAGGATGAGTTCGGAGAGTGGTATGACATCAATACGAACGAATGATAGTCAGCTTTATTCACCTGCGCTAATGAACGTAGAAGCTACAAGCGCTAAAGTTGAAAAGACGACACCTGTTAAGGTTGAACAAAACACCGTAAAGCTTTCTGATGAAGCGAAAAACCTATTGTCTGCACTTCAAGAAATAGATAAAGAAGCAAAGAGAGCGGAAGTCAAAAACGAGACGGTTACAGATAAGGTTGAATCTTTCGCTCATGGAGCATTAGGCATTGGCCACCCTGACAAGGTTAAAGAAGAGGTAGATAGTTCTTATTCGGTAGGGCAGTACTTATCCGCTGCGGTTAGTGTTGGTGGGCTCCTTCTTGCTGTTATCTAACTTGGCTCTTCGGCGTTTCAAGTGGGTTTCAACATATTATAAGCAGCTGGGCTCTCGACTATGTAGTTCGTCGTGATTTCTATAACCTCAACTGATTGAATTGAAAAGCCCTTTGAGCACTGCCACGCTCAAAGGGCTTAAACAAACAACCTGACATTTATTATTTGTTTTAACCAAACTTATCAAGTTGGTTATAACCTAAAAGGCTTTGAAATGGTATTAGGTACCAGCTACAACACTTCAAAGTTTGAGTATTTATGCTATAACAACACAACTATAACATTATTTTTAACAAACTGCTATACGCATAAACATATTTAGTCTGTTTGGTTAGATACTGAACAGTCATTCTGTGATGAAATGTAAGAGGATGCTTTAGCTATTTTGTCGTCAAAACTGTTTCTCCCCGCGCTAATCAGCTTCGCTGCCACAGGTTGGAGCTTCTTATATTGCTAACAAGAACAATCCCTAGTTCAACACACTTTCTTGGGTAGTTCGCAAGAGGTTCCACCCTGACTTTACAGCTCCCTAGACCAGTCCGAAGGTTTTTATTTAATCGACTATCAACTAATTTTGCCATGTAGTTGAGCTGATTTCTTACGTAACTTGTCGCGGCTTTGTACATGTAAGGTAGACATGCTCCATTTGGGAAGTGTAATGCTCTGCGTTTGACGGATAATAAAGCTCTGCATCTAAAGTCTCACATTTACCGTAAGCATGGTGTCACATTGAATCCTAAAAAGGATATCAAGCCATTACTTGCAGTTACCAAGAAATAACGAAAGTATCACTGGTTGAAGCAATATGACTCAATTGCTTTGCAACAATCAATGATCAACCTTCACCAAGCTTTTGATAATTTTTTTAACCCAAAGCTGAAAGCCAAGTACCCACAATTCAAACGTAGACACGGCAAGCAATCTAGTTATCGCTGTGTTGGTGTTAAGGTTCTTGATGGTGCTATCAAGCTACCCAAGATGAAGCCAGTTCGAGCCAACATCCATCGTGAGATCATTGGTAAGGTGAAAAGTATTACTCTCAGTTTGAGTAAAACAGGTAAGTTTTATGCGTCCATCCTTGTGGATGATGGCGTTGAAACGCCTAGCTTGATTAACCCAATCGATAAAGCCACAGGTATTGATTTGGGGTTATCACACTTTGCTATTCAATCGAACGGCAAGCACCTTGTTAAACTCGCTCAGTGGTACGCCAGCTCTAAAACATATCACTGTTGCAGTCATAAAATGGAAGAAATGCCACTATCAGTTCGCAAGTGGGACTGTCCCTCTTGTGGCACTACAGATATAGATCGGGAGCTAAATGCCGCTCTTAATATCCATGATAAAGGTATTAGCGGCTGGACAGTCGTTTCTGCTTATGGAACTGAGCATTGGCTAACGAAATAGGAAGCATCGCCCAACGGGGGGGGTAGTCACTTCTTGCTTCATGAAAAAGAGCTTGGTTAGGGCCTGAAAAACTCTATTGGGTGATTTGTGCCCGATTAGGTGAAGAGTAGTAAATAACGTTTAAGTATTTAATGGACACTAGAGATGTATGTTTTTTCAGCTATTTTTTGCAGCAAACACTCTGCTCGAAAGGACGACTAAAAGCGTTTACTCCTTGTTTAGGAGGATTTTCGTAAAATAACTAGGCTCCCCCCACGCTTGCCGAGATTAAAACGCTTTTATCTCGAACGAAATTTAACCGAGAACGGTCAATATGCCTTACTCACCTCGAACTAATGCTCTATATTCCCCTGCTTTTTTAGATTTATAGTTCTTATATTTTTGGTTGATTAGTTTTAAGTTTGTTTATTTCTTTATTTTTATGGCAATACTCCATTTGGTATAAAGTGTGATAGTAGTCAGGGTTCATTAGTTAATGTGTCGCTATTCTTGGAACAGTCGTGAAGAATTGGAACCGATATGAAAGAAAATCACTTATTAAAAATCTTTTACAAAACTAGTAATGGAGCTGGAGTAGAGCTCGCCTCACTGAATGAAGAGGGGCATATGAAATCCATAGCGCAGTGGTTGCTGGTGAAAAGAGATACAAGCAAAACATCTTTTTTTGTTGCTCTGTGTGATCTAGAGGGGGAGTGTATTGATGCTAAATATGTTTCTGATATTACGGTTGCAAGGTTATTAGAAGATTGGGGCGTGCCACTTCTTATTGCTGACTAATTTTATATGGTATGTTCTGATTGATAGTTAATTTCATGTTTCGCTTCACTAAGGTGAATTTCAGAAGGCTCTCCAGGAGTGTCTGGGTACTTAGCGTAACAAAGCTAAAGCGGTGACCAAAATCACAAAAAGTTTAAGCTGAAGTGTTGGCACTTCTCCACGGGTAACCTGTAGCCTTTTTATCCGCAGACTAAAATGTAGCTTTTGCTTTGGCAAAGCGAAACACTTTAGGGTTAATAGGGAGCTTTATTAATATACCGTAGGTTACTTTAGCTCGAAATCACTGTTAGTGAACAATAATTCAATTACTTATTTAAGGGGATGTAGCGCAATGTTTCTACGTCACTGTGTTGGACTTTTTAGCGTTGAATCTAATAGTTTGGTGTCACAAAAACAGTAGGCAGACTCGCTATCTATACAATTCGGTTAGGTGAAAATGAACGAATCCATATTTTGTCTGATAAAGCAGACTACTTGCGATAAAATTAAAAATATTGAACAAATCCCATCGTTTCAGAAAACAGCTTTGCTTGAGACTGTTGAGCAAGTCACCTGCCTTGAGGATTTTATTATGATTAATGACACTATTAAAAATTTAATACGACTAGAGGGAATTCGTCGTGCAAGGCGATTTCAATTTAATCAAGAATTAGTCTAGATCCAGAATCGACTTATTCAGCATTTACGCAATGGTTGAGAATTGAAACGATTGCAGAATACGAAAGAAAAATGCAAATAATCGAGGAGCATGGCCTTGAGGATGTAATCGTTCATGGCCAAGCTGTTAAAAGCAATTACCAACGTCGTAAATATTGTCTTGGCTCCTTCAGGTTGGTCAAACATTTGATACAGTGCGACAACAAAAGAGGTGATTGTTACACATAAAGATCAATGTGATGTACCAGTCTCTTACCTACTTAAGTGATGGTGTGCGTAATATGTTGGGAATGGTCGCTGATATAAGCCGAAATTGCGATAGCAATTTAAGACTGTGTTGATGGCGGTAGCGACATAAGCTCGAAGTGTATCAATCGTTGCCCCGCCTACACTACAAGCAAAGTAAGACCGTGACCATAATGCTGAACTCTTACTTTATCTTGTCAGATGCGTATTTTGCAATCTTAACATTCGTGATGATATCGCTTTAAGGTTATTTACCATCGTGCTTATCGCTAACTTTGGCGGGTAGGAAATCAGTAAATGGATATGATCTTCCTTTCCGTCCATTTCTATCAATTCACATTCAAGTTTCTCACAAGATGATTCTAGCGCCTTGCTCAGTCATGATACCAGTAAGCAACTTGCGCCTGTACTTTGTAGTAAACACAAGATGGACAACTAATTTACTAACGCTATGGCGTTTTCTGAGATAATCTTGAAGTAGTTCTTTGTTGTGCACACTCACTCTAAAAAGTACTTGAAACTTTTGATTTACAATTATTATACAGATGAGCACTGAAATGTTAAGAGCAACCAAAGTACGCATTTACCCGACAGATGATCAAGCTGAATTTTTAATGGCTTAGTTTGGTGCTGTGCGTTTTGCATATAACAAAGCTCTGCATTTAAAGTCTCACATGTACCGCAAGCATGGTGTAACACTGAACCCTAAAAAAGATATAAAACCATTGCTTGCGGTCGCCAAGAAGTCTCGAAAATACCACTAGTTAAAGCAATATGATTCAATCGCTTTACAACAGTCGGTGATCAATCTCCATCAAGCCTTGGATAACTTTTTTAATCCAAAGTTGAAAGCCAAATATCCATTGTTCAAACGTAGGCATAGCAAGCAATCATTGTGTTGGTGTGTTGGTGTGTTGGTGTGTTGGTGTGTTGGTGTGTGGGTGAGTTGGTGTGTAGGTGCTAGGTGGAGAAATTAAAGTTCTGAAAGCGAGGCCAGTAGAGGCTAACATTCACCGTGAGATTACAAGTATCGGTCTAGGCTTATCTCACTTTACTATAGATTAAAACGCTCGCGATGAATGTCAACATAGATTATCTCGAACACGCGTAGACAAGCCACAAACTAGCAAAACACATAGCAGATGCCTCATGGCATAGCTTTGTTGTTAAGTTGGGGAGTACAAGTTGAAAGAGCAAGGTAAACATCTTGTGAAGCTAGAACAGTGGTACCCCAGCTCTAAAACTTGTCATTGTTGCGGTCATAAAGTGGAAGAAATGGATTTATCGGTTCGCAAATGGGACTGACTATCTTGCGGCACAATGGATATAGACCGCGACTTAAATGCCGCCCTTAATATCCGCGATAAAGTCATTCTGGAATTAAAGGCGGTTGGACAATCGTCTCTGCTTATGGAAGCAGCGTAAGTCTCGACACTATCGGGCAACGGCTAACGAAATAAGAAGCATCGCCTGAGAAGGCGGTGAGTAGTCACAAAGTTCCATTCAGCTGTCAGGGCTGTGTGTGGTCAGTTGGGTGAGCAGGTTATCCAAGAGTAATGCCCAAATATATAGACAAGTGTTATGAAGATTTTATGTTTTGGATAAGCCATACTCAGTAGGATAAAAAACAGGAGCTTAGCTTAACAGCCTCCACTTACGTTGTTTACTAGTTGCTATTCGCTTGCATTATAAACTCACTCCACCAGCTCATGATTTCTTTCCTTTGTTCAAAAAAGTCGGAGCGATTATAGCTCGCTCTTGTCGTATTTTTGTCCATATGCGACAGGCAAGCTTCGATGTGAAGTGTATCGAATCCTTGTTCGTGTAAAGCAGTAGAGGCAATGGCTCTTAATCCATGTGCAACAAGTTCATCTTTAAACCCTAAACTACGCTTTAATGCTGCATTAGCAGTAAAGATGCTTAGGTGACTTTTTGGATTTCGTTCACCGGGGAAGACGAATTCTTTACCTCCACTTTGAATCCTGATCTTTTCAAGAACACTAATTGCTTGTTTGGTGAGAGGGACTCTGTGTTCACGTCTACGCTTCATTTCCTCAGCAGGTATGGTCCAGCGTTGGTTTTGTAAATCGATATCTCTCCAGCGTGTTCTAGCTGCTTCTTTTGGGCGGGCGATAGTATGTAATTGCCATAGTAGAAGTAGTTTGGTTTTATTGCATATTCCGGAGCAATCCGACCACCGATTCCGGGATTATCCGGACATTCATTCCGTTTTAATCCGGACACCATTTCCGGGATAAACCAGCCAAATTTCCACGAACTCCGGAATCACTGTCCG
>NZ_JACJFF010000123.1:0-14894 GCF_014164465.1 Vibrio sp. SG41-7
TTGGTTTTGTATGGTTTGTTGTAGAATCTGAATGTCGCGCATTGTTAACCCACTTGTTCGAAATGTGTGTTCAGCGATATTCATTAGATCAAAGACGGCGATGCGCGTCTACCTCATTGTTTTTACACCTGATTATGAGGGGATTCGTAAGCACTGGGCGTTGCCGCTTCTTATTCTCCGGCTGTCTATAAAGATACACCGTCAAACCGCGCTGTGATTCCTATGATTGGCTATGAAGGTGAGCACTTTTTCATGCGTGGATTCAGTGCGGGTTATCGCTTACTTCCTGCGGGCTCACCACAGAATATCGTGTTTCGAGCGGTTTATGATTCGAGGACATTGAAGCCGGGTGATTCTGATAACGTTGAGATTCAAAAGTTAGATGAACGTAAAGCATCAGTATTAGGTGGCATTAGCTACCAAGTGATCACCTTGGTCGGGATGTTTGAAGCGACAGCAGGCTCTGACTTAGGGTTTAGGCATAATGGTATCTATGCGGAAGCTGCATGGCGTTTACCGATTCGTCGCAATGGGTGGGCGATTACACCCTCTATTGGTTATGCTTATAACAGTGAGCGCTTGAATAACCACTTATACGGGGTGAGTTCAGCAGAAGCGTCGAGAACTAATTTGAATGAGTTCGATGCAGACTGGGATGGTCAGTACTTTATTGGTTTAGGTGGTTACTTGCATGTGACTCCAAATATCCGGGTCACTGGTGGCGTTCGTTATACCAACCTTGAAGGTGATATTGAGAACAGCCCAATACTTGAAAGTGGCATCAACATGGCCGCAAACGTCGGGGTTGCTTACGTCTTCTAGTTGCTTTGGTTTCTCTCTCTAAATGCGGACATTAAAAAAGGGTTACTCATGATGAGTAACCCTTTTTATTTATGCGAAGTACCGACCGATTATTACAGTAATCAAATCAAATCAAATCAAAGCAAGGAAAGACATGACATGGCTAGATTTATCACCCACCAGTGACTTTTCTACAAATCAACGTACTACCAAACTCTTCACCCAGTGGTTTAAAAACTTGGGGCAGCGGTTAACGCTAAGATACCAAGAATAGCAATAACGATGATCAGCTCAATTAGTGTAAAAATCTTTCTACTTCATACCTTAGAAAGTGAAACCGGCCTGTAGACCTAGAGTGCCGTCACTGCCTAGATTTAGACCACCTGAGCTGAAGTCGTACCAATCAAAACCAACACGTGCCATAAACTTCGAGTTACCAAACATTGGTTGCACTGACTTAAATTCAGCACCGATGCCGTAAGTTGCCCCCCATTCACTATTTGAATGCTTGTTATTCACTGAGCCATCTTTATCAGTGATCGTTGATTTAGAATTAAAGTTTGAGTAAGCAAGACCAACTTTACCGTAGATAGCAAAAGATTCATCGAAACCATATTTATACATTGGCGCTAGAGACATTTTGAAGTGTTGGTAATCGCCCTTGTGCTTAGTTAGGTCGCCGTTTACGTCTGAAGTAACATCGCTGATATCTGAATCGATGTAATTCATGGTTGATTCTAAATAAAAGTTTGTATCAAGAACTTGTGAACCAACAGTGAATTGTGCGCCTGTGTCGTCTTCGTTAATGCCAACGCCGCCAAGTACGTACATTTCGTTAGCTGCGAAAGCTGAAGTAGACATGATAGCTAGTGATGCAAGGATGAATTTTCTCATTTTGTTTATCGCTCTGGTTAATAAATTTCGGGGAGCATTCTAGCTATCTTATTTAAAATAAAAAACACCGTTCAAAATGGATCGGTGGTTTTTAATTTGTATTAAATGTTTCGAAGTGGAATTAATAAAGATGAATGACTTAATTGGTTATAAAGTCTAGGTTTGTGTTCGTTGGTTAATGGGCGATATCAGAGAAATTAATTGAAAATGGTTCAACATTTAATATCTTATCTTTATGATTCATTTGCGTTTGCTGTATCTGAAGTACACTTTTTATCCACATCGCTTCATAAGTCCCGTTTTCTGTTTGTATGCGAACATTAAAAAAGGGTTACTCATGATGAGTAACCCTTTTTCTTGAAACTTTTTAAAAAGTTATCGCTGATCTATTAACGTATTAAGCGCTAAAGATTTGAGATAGCTCTGTCGCACATAGGTGGTACTGACGAGGGCAGTTGCGCCATGTTGTTAGCATGCGACGGTACTTCTCTAGCATTGGCATTTGGCTATTAAAGTGGTGATCTGCTTTGTCGAATTGAGGGTAAAGACCTTCAGAATCAACAAGGAAACGCACGTAATGTACGCTCTGAGCTTCAGAAGCGATATCAAAACCTAGGAACTGTAGGCGACGTTGGTCTACTTCAGCACGTTCTTGTTCTGCAAGCATTTTATTCGACTCTTGCATGGCATGGTACATCTCCATGATGTCGATAACTTCGCGACATTCGGCTTCAGTCAAACAGCCAAATTCTTTATTAAGTTCACGCATTTGAAGTTCGTAACCACGTTCTACAACCGTTTGTAGACGTTGGTATTTAGCGGAGTTCTCAGGATCCATTTGAGACATTAGGTAGTATTGATTTGATAGAATTAGACGCTGAGCATTGGTCATTTCCATGGGAGGAGCCTCACTAAAAAACTAAATGTTATATTCTTTTGTTGCAGTAAGAGTAACAGCATTCCTACGAGTGGAAACATGATCTCAACACGGATTTAATATGATTTTTTGAATTGATAAACAAAAGTTGTAAAGAAAAGTGAAAGGTTTATTTTAATACCAATCACAGTAAGTAAGTGATCATAAATAGCGCAGGAAAAAGGCTTGAGAACAAGGCAGCTCTATTCGACAAAGAGGTTCGATAAGTAGTTATTCTATAATCAAAATTTCTAACGCAGTTATTGAGCGTTTTAACCAGCTAGGATGACCAGTTATTTACTACGATTGGTATAATCAAAAAACAAAACGCCCCTATCGAAATTGAGGCGTTTAAATAGAGGTTGAGCACCGTCTTTATTCGAACTTTAGCAGTACTAGTACTTTACGTTTGAATGGTACTGGTTTAGAACAGCAACAATCTCGTCCATTTTCTCTTTGCTTGGCGGATTTGTACCTTCAAGAGGGTAGTCATAACCAAGCGCTTCCCATTTATGAGCACCAAGCTTGTGGTATGGAAGCAGTTCTATTTTCTCGATGTTATCCATGTCTTTAATGAATTCACCAAGAAGATGAGCATCTTCAGGCGTATCCGTGTAGCCAGGAACAATCACGTAACGAATCCACGTCTTCTTACCGATTTTGTGCAGGTAGCGTGCAAAATCCAGAGTACGTCTGTTTGATACGCCAATGAAATCGTGGTGTATCTCATCTCGCATATGTTTAAGATCCAGCATCACTAGATCAGAGGCTTCTAGTACTTCATCGACCACTTCAGTGTGCTTACGAATGTAGCCATTAGTATCAAGACAAGTGTGAATGCCTTCAGCTTGCGCCGCTTGGAAAAAGTCACGAACAAACTCAGGTTGTAGCATCGCTTCACCACCAGAACAGGTGATACCACCGCCCGATGCTTTCATGAAATGACGGTATGATTTTGCCTCGTTGATGATCTCTTCGACCGTTACTTCCTTTCCGTCATGAAGATCCCATGTATCGCGGTTATGGCAGTACATACAACGCATTAAGCAGCCTTGAAGAAACACAATGAAGCGGATACCAGGGCCATCGACAGTACCACAAGATTCGAATGAGTGAATGCGACCAGTTGTAGACATGAGCTATTCTCGTAGAGGAATTTATACCGTTTATTTTATTACAAAAACGGTACATAAAATAGGGTCAAATGGTAACGAGACCTTTAAAAATAAAGGCAATCACCTGTGAAGATGATTGCCTTTATTAAACTTGAAAAGTAAAGGACGAAAGCCCTTACTGGTGGCTAGAAGAATGCAAACATGGTGATACCGCCAGTGGTGTACACTGACTCTTTTGCTTCTTCGTAATCCGGTGTTTTTGCTGTTAGTGCGAAAGAGGCACCAACGTATTGGTTATACCATGCCACACCAAGCACAGCAGTAGCTTGAATGTTTTCTAAAGTTACATCGTAGATAGCGGGATCTTCATTGTTTTTGTTAGCGTATTCATCAACACCAGAACGATCGCCTTCGATAGTCAGATCGTTGAATCGGTAACGACCCTCAAGGCCTGCATAGGTAAACCAACCTGTGTTTGATGCGCCGATCATGCCCGGTTTGAATGGGTTTTCTGTGGTGATGTTAGCTGCACCAAAGTTACCGCCTAAGTCCGTACCCCAACGAAACATAAAACCAGTCGAGATATCACTTCTAAAGTTACCCACATTGATCTCTGAAACGTTAGAGATCTCGAAGTCTGTATTTGCTAGTGCTTGATTACGCATTAAGTTGAAATGGCTTAGGTAACCAACGCTTCCCGCCCACTCATCATCAACTTGGTATTCCCAACCCATCGGCTCATCTGATTTTGTGATCGAGTGGACCAGCTTTTGAGCATCTTCAGACAGTGCACGTTCGCCCGTAGTACCAAACGTGATATTAAAACGCTGGGCTTGCTGTGGGTTCAAGCTGATGTAGTTGAATTCGGTGTGAAGGTAACCTGCGTATGGGCGATCATTAGGCGATGGTGTTTCTAACTCAATGTCAGAAGGTGTATACATCTTGTGGCCAATGGTGATTTCCCACTTGTCTAGAGAGCTTGCCCCCCAGTAGGAAAGACTCAATGGTTTTACCCAATTATATGGCGTAATACTTGATGATGTGTAACCCAGAAATAAGCCGTTGGTATAGTCTTGGTCAACACCAAAAATACCATCGTTATCTAAAGCAAAAGTCAGCGTAGAACGATCAGATGCCAAAGATGAAAAAGAGAGGAGAATCAGGGGTAAACAACGCAGGTATTTCATGGAGCAGTTACTCTTAAATTATGAACAGAGATATTACCGTAATTTAAGTGAATTTGTGGAAAAAAAGTGAATGATTGGGTGCTTTCTTGCTCAACCTAACATTTTGGGAGGTAGGTGAGTTCAGTGCGATTTACAGCAGATATAAAAAAGCCCCGCACATTGGCGAGGCTAATATTATTTTACTTATCTATTTAGCGTGAGCTTATAGAGACTCAGTAAATGTACGTGCGATTACGTCAGCTTGCTGCTCTGTAGTTAGAGAGTTGAAGCGTACAGCGTAACCAGAAACACGAATCGTTAGCTGAGGGTATTTCTCAGGGTGCTTAACTGCGTCTTCAAGAGTTTCGCGGTTAAGAACGTTAACGTTAAGGTGTTGACCACCTTCAATGCCAGCTTCGTGGTGGAAGTAACCATCCATTAGGCCTGCAAGGTTAGCACGTTGGCTGTCTTGTTCTTTACCTAGCGCGTTTGGCACGATAGAGAAAGTGTAAGAGATACCATCTTGAGCATCAGCAAACGGTAGTTTACCTACAGACGTTAGTGAAGCTACAGCGCCTTTCTCATCACGACCGTGCATTGGGTTAGCACCAGGAGCGAAAGGAGCGCCAGCACGACGACCGTCTGGAGTGTTACCTGTCTTCTTACCGTATACCACGTTAGACGTGATAGTAAGAACTGACTGTGTAGGGATTGAATCACGGTAAGTCTTAAGCTTACGGATCTTGTTCATGAACGTAGAAACTAGTTCACAAGCAATGTCATCTACACGAGAGTCGTTGTTACCGTATTTAGGGTAATCGCCTTCGATTTCGAAGTCAGTTGCGATGCCATCTTCGTCGCGGATTGGTTTAACAGTCGCGAATTTGATTGCAGACAGTGAGTCAGCAGCAACAGATAGACCAGCAATACCACAAGCCATAGTACGACGAACGTCACGGTCATGAAGAGCCATTAGGGACGCTTCGTAGCTGTACTTGTCGTGCATGTAGTGGATGCTGTTTAGCGCAGTCACGTATTGCTTAGCTAACCAGTCCATGAATGTGTCTAGGCGACCCATTACGTCATCGTAGTTAAGTACTTCGTCAGTGATCTTGTCGCCAACTGGGCCAACTTGCATTTTAAGCTTCTCATCAACGCCGCCGTTGATTGCGTAAAGCATAGTTTTTGCAAGGTTAGCACGAGCGCCGAAGAACTGCATTTGCTTACCAACGATCATTGGTGATACACAACAAGCGATTGCGTAATCATCAGAATCAAGGTCAGGACGCATTAGGTCATCATTTTCGTACTGGATAGAAGAAGTATCGATAGATACCTTCGCACAGAAACGCTTGAAGCCGTCAGGCAGTTGCTCAGACCAAAGAACCGTGATGTTTGGCTCTGGAGAAGGACCCATAGTGTATAGAGAGTTAAGGAAACGGAAGTTCGAACGCGTTACTAGCGTACGACCATCGACACCCATACCACCCATAGACTCTGTAGCCCAGATTGGGTCGCCAGAGAATAGCTCATCGTACTCAGGAGTACGTAGGAAACGAACCATACGCAGCTTCATTACGAAGTGGTCGATCATCTCTTGTGCTTGGTCTTCTGTGATTTTGCCAGCAGCGATATCACGCTCGATGTAGATGTCTAGGAAAGTCGAAGTACGACCTAGAGACATTGCAGCACCGTTTTGAGACTTAACAGCAGCTAGGTAGCCGAAGTAAGTCCACTGGATAGCTTCTTGAGCAGTTTGAGCTGGCTCAGAAATATCGAAACCGTATTTCTCAGCCATTTGCTTGATTTGACCTAGAGCACGATGTTGCTCAGAGATCTCTTCACGCAATTGCATTGTTGCAGAAAGATCTTCGCCGTTCTCGAAACGCTCTTGTAGAGATGCGAATTGAGCCGCTTTGTCTTTCATTAGGAAGTTGATACCGTATAGTGCAACACGACGGTAGTCACCAATGATACGACCACGGCCGTAAGCATCAGGAAGACCAGTCAGAACACCAGACTTACGACATTTTAGGATATCAGGAGTGTAGATATCGAAAACGCCAGCATTGTGTGTTTTGCGGTATTCTGAGTAGATTTTTGAAACCATTGGGTCAAGAGTTTCACCGTATGCTTTACAAGAACCTTCAACCATACGTACACCACCGTTAGGGATGATTGCACGTTTTAGTGGCTTCTCAGTTTGTAGACCAACGATAGTCTCAAGATCTTTCTCAATGTAACCTGCATCGTGAGCAGTAATGGTAGAGATAACAGAAGTATCGAAATCTACAGGTGCTTTAGTTGCGTTTTCCTGTTTGATACCTTCCATTACCGAAGACCAAAGCTTGTTAGTTGCTTCAGTACCCTCAGAAACTAGGAAAGACTCGTCGCCTTCATACGGCGTGTAGTTCTTTTGAATGAAATCACGAACGTTTACTTCGCTTTGCCACTCACCTGCAGCAAAATCTTCCCAAGCTTTAGCAAATTGCTCTGCCATGACATACCTACCTTTTTAGTAGAAAAAATACGTACATTAACACTGTTGAGCCAGCGCCCCTCGTAAGGATAGTACACTCTTATTAATAACAATATATATGAGCATATTCGCATCATATGGTTATATATATTGTCACTACCTTTTATATGTTGTCTTTACTCTATGTATTCAAGACTACGCTAAAAAATTTCTGTAAACCTTAAACTAAATCAATAAATTTCAAAAAAAGTTGAAAAAAAATGGGTGGCAGGGGTTGCCACCCAAACTTTTTTTAATCCCAATACTACTTTTGTGTAGTTAGAACCATTATAGCCAAGCTTTTAGGCCATATTGACTTTCTAGCATACCAACTGCAAGCATTGCTACTAAACAGATAACTAAAACGCCAACTGGGATAACAATCTTGTCTACAAATGATAGACGCTTCGCACGCTCTTTATCACCAATTAGACCGTTATTATCTAGAAGCATAGTCAGTGCCCATGCTAATACTGGGTTAACAACCGCTGAACCGAAGATACAGATACCCGCTGCTTGAGAATCTTTTGAATCCTTAACCATTTGCATACCCGCTTCAAGTAGAGGCAGAGATACACCTACAAGCAGCGCAACACGCATCACTGGTGGCCATACAGCTACGTCCATTGGGAAACCAAGAATCGCAACAATAATACAAAGAGAACCAAGCAAGATTGCGCCGCCAGGAATTGGACGTTTCGCGATTGCTGCTGGGATCATGTAAGTACCCCAAGAAGATGTGATGTTACCACCACCAACTGCAGTACCTACCATTTGACGAACTGAACACATAGTCATTGTGTCATCAACATCCATCAGAACTTTTTCAGAACGTTTAGGGTAGTTCAGTTCTTGGAAGATACGGTGACCTAGGAAATCTGGCGACCACATTGCTACGGCAAGAATTGCGAATGGTAAAGAAGCAATGAAGTGTTCAACGTTTGGCAAGCCAAGCATCCAACCTTCAGAAGTAGAACCCCACCAGTAAACTGGGTTTAGGTTTGGAATACCCATTTCAGTTTCGAATACGATATCGAAACCAGCACCTAGTGCTAATGCAATAGCAAGGCCTGTGAATGCACAAACTGGGATAGCCAACCAACGCTTGTTCACTTTTGCTAAGAAAGCGTAGATAGCAATCGTAATAGCAAGAACGATCAAACCAACGTAACCCATGCTACCCGCTTCGACAGTAGAAGATTGAAGACCAACCGCCCATTCTTGAATCGAGTTAATTTGGCTCATGGTGCCTGTTAGGCCTAAGAAAATGAGCAAGCCGCCAGCGGTACCTTCGGAAGTCAGGTTAACCAGCTTGGAGCCGCCTTTTAGGAAACTTAGGATTAGACCGAAGACACCGATAAGGATTGCCAATGCAAGAGGGTGAGCACCAGCGAGAGCGATGGTACCAATAAGAGGAATCATTGGGCCGTGGTTACCGGCAAGGTTTGCTTTAGGGTTGAAGAAACCAGAGGCAAGAATACAGAACAGCAGTGCAGGAATCAGCATTTCTACACGAGCAACTTCAATTGCGAAGTCTTTACCTAGGTTTACGTGATCCCAAGCTTGAGTTAGGCCATCAGCCCAAGACATCATTACTGCTGAGTACATCGCGATGATACCGATGGTACCAGCAAGTGCAGGAACAAGGTCTTCAAGTTCAAAACGGAAATCACGGCCTGGAAGGTTTAAACCGAAGCGGCGAGGCTTCATGATTTGAAGTTCGTGATCTAAATAATCTGAGCGGCTCTCAAATTCCGAAGAAGGGCGGTGTAGCTCTTTATAGCTTTTCTCTTCTACTTCAGAGTTCGCATTATTCACAACGTCTGACATAGATTCCTCATATTTTTATGTTAGTAATTCTAAAATTGAATTAAATAAGTTCGCGTAATTGCGTTATTTCTTAGTTATAACTTATTAACATTATGTTGCACGGTTTTGATGTGCTTTATGCAGCTAAGTTAAAAGAAATGTTTGGCATTTTTAATGCCTTATTTTGTATTGAGGAGTCTAACAAGCTTACCCTTTAGGGTGATTGATCTTGATCACTTTATGAGTTTATGTGAAAGAAAGCTACAAAACGCAGCGGTTCATTAACGTACCGTTGATAAAAAGTGTAATTTGTTTTCACAAGCTGACGTTTTCATCGTCTTGTCACAGTTCTTATCCTTTGTAAATTCCATTTTTAATGATTGGCTTACTTTTTGCTTAATCGCTGATAGATATTTAATTTTGGCGAGCTGTTGCCACAAACAGGACGAAAATCGATGAAAAAAACACAAATTTTGCCACTAGCGGCAATGATCTCAGGACTACTAGTTGGTTGTGGCGGCGGAAGCGGCGGTGGCGGTGGTGGTGGTACACCATCAACAAAGTTTGAATTTTCGTTCTCTGCCCCGAATACAATCCTTGAAAGTAGCAACACTTCGAACTGTACCGTATACGAGCGAAGAGATAATAGTAGTCAGCAAGCGACGGTGTTGACTTACCAACCAGCAATTGAGTCACAGCTCAACAATGAAAATGTGGTTGCATACTATTCGGATGCGGCTGGTTCAATGGTTGGTGATTTAATTGTCCCAAGTAATTTGAAGCTCTCGTTTACCTTGGAAGGTATACCTGATGGTGGCTTTGTTACGTTCCAAATTCGCGAAGCGAACAACACACACTTCACAGCTAATACATTTTCTAAAGAATATTTGGAAGATCTTACTCTGAGAACAACTACGTTTGGTATGAACCGTGAAGCTGTTAGTAGTTGCGACAAAGGTGATAACTTTGGTAAGACAACACGAAATGACTTGTCTTACCTTGCCGTAGCTTCTGGTGGTGGAGATTATAACTTTCAATCCCAGCTAAAAGAAGAGTCTGTGCCGACGTATTCGATTGATAAGTTAGATGTACGGGCTCTGCCTAATGGGACACCTGAATCAACCATTGTTACGCAATTTAAAGATGGGTATTTGCATCAATATGGTGTAAGAGCTTGGAGTAACGCCGATCCATTGTTACTGGTTGATATGGCAGGAAACAAAGCTCAACTGACGCACACAAATGACTTTGATTACTCGAATGTTGAGATTAAGGTTAGTCAGGGTGATTTTAGTTATGGCATAGCAACAATTCCAAGCACGCAAGGTGACTTTACAAGTCCGGATGAGCCAAATACTGAACACTGGAGCTTAAATGTTGAATCAGACACTCCGCTTAATGGCTGGAATATTGATCTCAACAAGAAGTTATATGTTGAAGGTTCTTGGGACGTAGATATCGCTCCAGACTCATTTTATGACTTAAGTTCGTTGCCGACTGACTCACCAAACCTTGCTGGTAATAACTTAGACCTTGATTTTAGTTTTACAGATGAAGTCGGAAAAATGAGAGTTGCCTACACAACAGAAAGCCTAAGTGGCGGCCTTCATAAATTGACACATAAAGTATTTACTCATTTGGAAGATACAATTGTTTTACCAGAGCTTCACTACTACGACTACTCAGATACTGTTAAGGCTGAATTGAAGTTAGATCCTACCTCAGATCCCATTCATCAGACTGTTCTTGTTGAGACAGCAGAGTCGGAGATTACAGGTTATGATTTCATGACTGCGTTTGCGCACGGTAATGTAACGGACTTAGATGAAGATTTAGATGGGCTTGTTGTTAATGAAGTTACACTAAACAAAACGGGTGTAAAGGTTCAGAACCAAGACTATTTGATGCTTACAAAATAGCGCCTGCTTAACAAAAATAAAACAAATAAGCCCCGTTAATCGGGGCTTGTTTATAACTGCTATTCATGTAATTGAGGTGAAAACGCTACCTTTTGCATAATAAGTCAGAGTGAATCGCTATTTATTCCAAATTATTAGGTTAATAATTTGTTGCATGTTATTCCGTGTGGTGCTAGTTTGTATCGCATGAAAAGGTCGGAGTACCTTGCATTTTCACAAACTTGGGAGAGAAAGCGCATGAAAGATGTACCAGCGCTGGACATAAAGGATCTACACAAAACGTTTGGTCAAAATGAAGTTTTAAAGGGAATTTCACTTTCTGCGCATAAAGGCGATGTAGTCTCGATTATCGGATCTTCTGGGTCGGGTAAAAGTACTTTCCTTAGATGTATCAACCTTTTAGAGACACCTACCGCCGGCGAAATTTGGGTTAATGGCGAATTAATTCAAATGAAAAACAACCGCCAAGGTGTTTCAGTTCCTGCCAATGAAAAACAAGTACAGCGAATCCGTTCTCGCCTTGCGATGGTTTTTCAGGGTTTCAATCTGTGGTCTCACCTGACCGTTCTCGAAAATGTTATCGAAGCGCCTGTTCACGTCTTAGGTGTACCTAAAGCACAAGCGATTGAAAATGCAGAGTTACTACTGAAGAAAGTCGGTCTGTATGAGCGTAAAGATTACTACCCGGGTCATTTGTCTGGCGGACAACAACAGCGTGCTGCTATTGCGCGAGCGCTAGCGGTTGATCCTGAAGTTATGCTGTTTGATGAACCAACATCGGCATTAGACCCTGAGTTAGTAGGCGAAGTGCTTGGTGTAATGCGCGATCTAGCAGAAGAGGGCAGAACCATGCTTGTGGTAACACACGAAATGGCTTTCGCACGCGACGTATCAAATCATGTGATGTTCTTGCATCAAGGTCTAGTGGAAGAACAGGGCGATCCAGCTAAACTGTTTACTGAACCTGAATCTGAGCGTTTACAACAATTTATCTCATCGATTTACTAATCAGAATTGAAATACCGCCGCTAAGGAAAATGGCGACGGTATGAACAATAAAACACAACAAGTAAGTTAATAAGTAACAACAAACGAAATATTAAAATTAGCAAAACATAAAAACCTAAATCACAGGAGTAGGGATATGAAAAAGTGGTTATTAGTCGCGGCACTTGCTGCAACTGCTGCAACGGGCGTAGCTCAAGCAAAAGAATGGAAAACAGTACGTTTCGGTATTGAAGGTGCTTACCCTCCATTTAGCTGGACAGAAGCTGACGGTTCACTAAAAGGCTTCGATGTTGATATGGCTAACGCGCTTTGTACCGAAATGCAGGTGCAGTGTAAGATCGTTGCACAAGATTGGGATGGCATTATTCCTTCTCTACTTGCTCGTAAATATGATGCGATCATCGCGGCAATGTCTATCACGGAAGAGCGTAAGAAAAAGATCGACTTCACTGGTAAATACGCACTTATCCCAAACAAGTTCATCGCTAAAAAAGGTGCAGGCCTTAACTTCGATGATCTAAGCGGTCAAAAAATTGCCGTTCAACGTGCAACAACTCACGATAAGTACCTAACAGACAACTACGGCGACACAGTAGAAATCGTTCGTTACGGTTCATTCGATGAAGCTTACCTTGATCTAGCTAACGGTCGTGTTGCTGCTGTACTGGGTGATGCATCGGCTCTAGAAGAAGGCGTACTAAACAAAGCGGGTGGTGAAGACTACGAGTTTGTTGGTCCATCATTAACCGATCCTAAATGGTTCGGCGATGGTTTTGGTATTGCTCTACGTAAGCAAGACAAAGATCTGACTAAGCAATTAGATGCGGCAATCCTTTCACTACGTGAAAAAGGCATCTACCAAGATATCGCGGCTAAATACTTCAACTACGACGTATACGGTCAGTAATATCTAGCGTCAATTCTTAAGGGAGAGGTTCTCCTCTCCCTGTCTTACCAACTTTTTCGCAGTTCTGTTGGAATTCATTATGTTTGATTTACAAGGATATGAAGCTTCGATCCTGAAAGGGGCGGTGCTTACAATCGAAGTTGCCTTGCTGTCGCTAATTTTAGCTATGGTTCTTGGTATGCTAGGTGCCTTAGCAAAACTTGCGCCTTATCGCTGGGCTCGTGCAATTGCAACCCTCTACACAACCGTCATTCGAGGCATCCCCGATCTCGTATTGATGATGCTGATTTTCTTTGGTGGACAAATCCTTTTAAACAACAGTTTGTATTCCATCAATGAGTGGCTCAATGAGTGGTTCACATCAAGTGATCCTAACCACGAGTGGACCGCTTACTTACCAGATTATATTGATGTCAGCCCATTTATTGCTGGTGTCTTAACCATTGGCTTCATCTTTGGCGCTTACATGGCTGAAACTTTCCGTGGTGCAATCATGGCTGTCGACAGCGGTGAGATGGAAGCCGCAAAGGCCTACGGCATGGGGCCCGTTTTAGCGTTCCGCCGTATTTTATTACCTCAAATGATTCGTCACGCACTGCCGGGTTTTGGTAACAACTGGTTGGTTCTACTAAAGACCACCGCGTTGGTTTCGATTATCGGCCTAGAAGACATGGTACGTGTTAGCGCGTTGGCTGCAGGCTCAACCAAAATGCCATTTACCTTTTATATGACAGTGGCACTTATTTTCCTATTCTTCACCAGTGTTTCGACGGGCTTGCTTAAGTTGGTTGAACGTAAATTCAGTATCCACGCGAGGTAGTTATGGACTTTTCATTGATAATTGAAAGCCTGCCGATTTACCTTAGTGGTTTATGGACAACGGCTTGGATGGTTTGCGTCGCTTTGATCATTGGCTTATGTGTAGCAATACCATTAGCTATCGCTCGTAACAGCCCAAATATGCTGATTAACGCCCCTGCTTGGTCGTTCATCTATTTCTTCCGTGGTACGCCATTATTGGTGCAGTTGTACCTGATTTACTACGGAATGGATCAGTTCTTCCCGGTAAAAGATACACTATGGGAGAATGCATGGTTTTGTGCTTTGGTGGCATTCATTCTTAACACATCGGCATACACAGCAGAAATCATTCGTGGCGCTATCAACGGCTTGCCTAAAGGTGAGGTTGAAGCAGCAAAAGCTTATGGTATGAGCACACCCAAGACATACCGCCGCATCATTCTTCCAAGTGCTTTACGTCGAGCATTACCGGCTTACAGTAATGAGGTTATCTTTATGCTTCATGGCTCAGCGGTAGCAGGTATCGTAACCATTATGGATCTAACGGGAGCTGCCCGTTTGGTCAACTCACGTTACTACGCGCCATTTGAATCGTTCCTAACGGCAGGCCTGTTCTATATGGGGTTAACGTTTATCATCATTGCGATTTTCAAATTCGCAGAGAAACGTTTCTTAGCTTACTTAAGACCACTTAGCTAATCACACGTTACAAATCATAGTTAAAAAACGGCGCTTCTATAGCGCCGTTTTTAATAGCATTAAACAAGTCGTGTGATTTTGAATTCCACGAACTTTCGAGAAGCTACATCCCAACGAAATAGTTACCTTGCTTCAAATTAAACTCACGCATTCATGAGATTGATTGCTTTAGGTTTGGCGATAGATAGACTCATCGAAATTTTGTTGTTGTATGGAATGATGATGAAAAAGAGTAACTTACTGTCGAATTTGGTTGTTTGTGTTATCGCGTTATCACTTTTAGGATGTGGAGGTGGTAGTGGCGGTGAAAGTGCCCAAACTGGTTCTGGAGGTTCTGGAGG
>NZ_JACJFF010000124.1:0-14890 GCF_014164465.1 Vibrio sp. SG41-7
CCTGTTTTCAGCCATGCATGAAACTTACGATGTATGTAAGCCTAAATTTAAAACGCCAATATTGTGGGGTTGGAATTAATTATGAGCGTCATAAATAACGCCTTGTCTGAATTGGCAAAGAAAAATTCTTGTCACCAGAGCTAACCGTGACATAGTTGTCACGAATGATGATTTCACCAACACGCTTATCATCCACGTAGATGCTGTAGAGAGTATGCTCGTCGCTAACCTGCTCTCGAACGGCTGAGACATGGGCATCGCTGTCATCTCGGTTAAAGAAAGGAATGTCTCCCAATTCAGGGATATGAACAAAACCTAAATCAGCTTCATCAATTCTGTCGGCAATATTTTTTGGGTTGCCGTACGTTGGGTCTGCGTTGTCATAACCATTATCACCGTCAAAAGATGGGTCGCCGTTACCAAAACCTGGGTCAATGTTTTCGAAACCATAATCACCATCAAATTGAGGTTGTGCTGGTTCAGAACCACCGCTAGATGAACAACCTGCTAAAACTGCAGTAAGAACGAGTGCGATAAGTGATTTGTTCATGATATTTCCTATCGTTTATTGAATTCGTAAGATGCTCACTGACTAACTTCACTACTAGGTGACGGGTACACGCCTTGTGTATAGACATTGCTGCATCGCTTGAGACATACAATAAACAATCGGGTCAGGTCGATAAATAAACGAAAAGAAATACAATACATCACGATCTGCTATGTGTTATTTGTGCTATGCATTGCGCAAGCTTATATTCTGACTCATTCACTATGCATGCTCTGTGTGTGCCAATCTATTGATCTGATAACTACCACACTGAAGTTCCGAACATTCTGTTAAGTGAAATTGATAATAAATTGCTCACTCGAAAGTATGATTTATATACAAATGCCTTCCTCAAATAAGAAATCAACAAACAAAAACATGAAGCGCAGTCTAATTAAATGAAACTAAAGTGCTGTATTTAAGGTTATTTATTGTTAATGGCTATCTCTATCACAGAAAATAATCCTGAAGCACATACAATTCCCAGGCTTTCGAATGAGCGCTACATTTTTTTTCGTTCGAGCATTTTATTTCTATCGCCCAATACACATGAGGTTCCTATGTTTGGAATATTCAAACCTATGGCGCATATTGATCGCTTATCTACCGATAAGATCGATAGCACCTACACACGATTACGATGGCAGCTTTTTCTCGGCATCTTTGTTGGCTATGCCGGTTACTACCTAGTCCGCAAAAACTTCAGTTTGGCGATGCCATACCTGATTGAGCAAGGGTACAGTCGAGGAGAGCTAGGGATTGCTTTAGCCGCAGTATCCATCGCTTACGGTTTATCTAAGTTTTTAATGGGCAGTGTTTCTGATCGCTCTAATCCTCGTTATTTTCTCAGTGGCGGCTTGTTAATGTCGGCATTGGTCATGTTCTGCTTCGGCTTCATGCCATGGGCGACAGGCAGCATCACTGCGATGTTTATCCTGCTGTTCTTGAATGGTTGGTTTCAGGGCATGGGCTGGCCAGCCTGTGGGCGAACCATGGTTCACTGGTGGTCACGCAAAGAGCGTGGCGAGATCGTATCGGTATGGAACGTTGCTCACAACGTGGGCGGCGGCTTGATTGGCCCGATGTTCTTATTGGGACTGTGGGCTTTTAACGATGATTGGCGAACCGCTTTTTATGTTCCTGCATTTTTTGCCACTCTCGTTGCTATCTTCGTTTGGTTTACGGTAAGAGACACGCCTCAATCTTGTGGTCTACCACCGATTGAAGAACACAAAGACGATTACCCAGACGACTACGATACGTCTCACGAGAAAGAAATGACGGCGAAAGAGATCTTCTTTAAGTACGTTTTCTCTAACAAGTTACTGTGGTCAATCGCGATTGCTAATGCGTTTGTTTATCTTATCCGCTATGGCGTACTTGATTGGGCTCCAGTTTACTTAAAAGAAGCAAAAGACTTCTCGGTAGATAAATCCTCTTGGGCTTACTTCCTGTATGAGTGGGCAGGTATTCCTGGCACGTTATTGTGTGGTTGGATTTCAGATAAATTGTTCAAAGGTCGACGCGCTCCAGCAGGGATCCTGTTTATGGTTCTCGTAACTGTCGCAGTGTTGGTGTACTGGTTGAACCCAGCGGGTAACCCAACGGTTGATATGTTGGCACTGATTGCGATTGGCTTCCTTATTTATGGTCCAGTAATGCTAATCGGCTTGTATGCACTTGAACTTGCACCAAAGAAAGCGGCAGGTACAGCGGCTGGCTTAACGGGTCTATTTGGTTACCTAGGCGGGGCAGTTGCTGCCAATGCGGTGCTTGGTTTCATGGTTGACCATTACGGCTGGGATGGCGGCTTCATGATTTTGGTCGGAGCTTGTGTTGCTTCAATAATTTGTCTGCTTTACGCCTTCCTCGGTGAGCGTGCGCACCATAAACAAAAAGATCTCGAACGAGAGAAAGAAGCGCTAACTCAGTAGTTTATTAGCTGAACCACACCATACTAATAACAACGTCACTGTCTCTGACTTTATTAGCACTTAGCTTATCTGCAAATGCGTTCGCCGATCCTTTAGTGATTGCACATCGCGGTGCTTCTGGTTATTTACCCGAGCATACATTACCGGCTAAAGCACTCGCTTACGCAATGAAACCTGACTATATCGAACAAGATGTAGTGATGACCAAAGATGACCAATTGGTGGTTTTGCATGATCACTATTTAGATCGCGTCACTGATGTTGCTGACCGCTTTCCAGACCGTGCACGAGCAGATGGCCGCTATTACGCGATTGATTTTACGCTTGCCGAGATCAAATCATTAAAAGTGACTGAAGGCTTTAACCTAGATGACCAAGGTAATCGAGTGGCTGGGTTCCCAGCACGCTTCCCTATGTGGCAGTCTGATTTTCGTGTTGCTACATTTGCTGAAGAAATCGAGCTGATCCAAGGCTTAAATAAGACCTTAGGTTATGACGTGGGCATCTATCCTGAAATTAAGGCACCTTGGTTCCATCGTCACGAAGGCAAAGACATCTCTAAAGCTGTGCTTGCGACCTTGCAACAATATGGGTATTTATCGAAAGGCGACAAAGTGTATTTGCAGTGTTTCGACGCCAATGAATTGCAACGCATTAATGATGAGTTAATGCCAGCTATGGAAATGGATCTCAAGCTCGTTCAGTTGATGGCTTACACAGACTGGAACGAAACCATGACGTACCAAGGTGACAAAGCAACGCCGTACAGTTATGACTGGATGTTTGAGAAGGGCGGCATGGAAAAAGTCGCTAGCTATGCTGATGGCATTGGCCCATGGAAACCTATGCTGGTGGACGATGCATCGACCAAAGATAACATCATTATCAAACCATTGATGAAGTCAGCAAAAGACGCGGGCTTAGACGTTCACCCTTACACGTTCCGTGCTGACCCAGGAAGAATCCCAGCTTATGCCGATAATTTTGATGGCATGTTGGATGTCTTTTACAATCAAGTAAAAGTCGATGGTGTGTTTACCGACTTCCCGGACAAAGCAGTCGACTTCTTAAAACGTTAATTTCCTGCTCAGTTACGAGGTACTAGTAACGAGATACGAAGAGCTAAAAGCACAGCCTAAAGGCGCTTTTAGCTCTTTTTACTTTTTGGCTCTTCTTGTACTGGCCTCGAAATCCTTCCGATATTCCTCTTTCTCAGCCCACACTTTGATATTCACTCGGTTTACAGCAATAACCTGACTTGATAGGTTACTCCCAATGCAGCCAGATGCTTAATCTATAAGTGTTTATCGGCTCAACCTAATATTGAATTTGGAAAGATCATGGAAGAAAGAAGCAAAGCTTATCTCGATAGCTACCTCAACACATTGCCAGTAGACGTTGCTTCGCAATATACCTCCTTTAGTGCTGATTATTACTGTGCTGATGAATACAACGCCAACCTCTGCGCTCAGTTGATTCTCAAAGGTGAAAAACAAGCGTCCTGCAGCCTTGAACATTGGTACAGCCATGAAGGCGAGACGAGACCAGTAGTTGGTCACTTGCAAGTCGTCACCGATTGGGATGGCAAGCCCGTCTGTATCGTTGAGATCACGTCGGTGTCGTCGTGCAAATACAACGAAGTGAGTGCGGAGTTTGCTGCTGCAGAAGGCGAGGGTGACAAAACACTAGAATGGTGGAGAAAAGCACACTGGAATTTCTTCTCACGTGAATGTGAAGAACTCAAGATATCACCAAGTGAAGACATGTTACTTATGTTAGAGCGCTTCAAAGTAGTTTATCAACAGTGAAGCCCCAGCGAGTGCCGTGTTGAATCTCGATATATGGCACTTTGATCTTCATTTGACCAATACAAGATAACTAACAATCACAAGGAGAGTGATGTGAAAATAGCGATATTGGATGACTACCAGAACGTCGTTAAAGACCTCGATTGCTTCAACAAACTCGAACAACACGATGTCACTGTATTTACCGAAACTTATTCAGAGCAAGATCTTGTCGCTAAGTTGATCTCGTTTGAAGCCATTGTACTCATTCGTGAAAGAACCGAGATCACCGAATCTTTGTTATCGCAGCTCCCAAACCTCAAGCTCATTAGCCAGACGGGCAAAGTGAGTAATCATATCGACCCACAAATGTGCGAACGATTTGGTGTTACTGTGTTAGAAGGCCGAGGCTCGCCAGTCGCCCCCTCTGAATTATGCTGGGCGTTGATTATGGCTGCATCGCGCCACATTCCCACTTATGCTTCAAACCTTAAGCAAAACCAGTGGCAAGATTCTGGCTCGCTAGGGTTAGGTCGAACTTTGAAGGGCTCGAAGCTTGGTATTTGGGGCTACGGCAAGATCGGCAAATGCATTGCACAATATGCCCAAGTATTTGGGATGTCTGTGGTAGTGTGGGGCAGCCAAGCTTCACGTGATCAAGCACAAGCGGATGGATTAGAAGCAGCAACAACCAAACAAGACTTCTTTCGAGAAGTTAATGTGCTTTCTTTGCATTTGCGTTTGAATGATGTCACCAGAGGATGTGTTACGGCACACGACCTTAGCTTGATGAAGCCGAACTCATTGTTTGTGAACATCAGTCGTGCCGAGTTAGTCGAACCGATGGCTCTGTATCATGAATTACGCGAGGTACCGACCAAAACTGCCGCTATTGATGTGTTCGATTGTGAGCCAGTAACTACAGACACTGAACCGCTACTGTTCTTAGCAAACGTCACTGCGACTCCACATTTGGGCTATGTTGAACAAAATAGCTACGAACTCTACTTCGATATCGCCTTCGACAACATTCTGTCCTATCAAAGGGATGGCATATAGCGATAGAATCTGCCCAAAGCAATAAAAAGGTAGAGAAGTATGAGCTTAACAATCAGAGAAGTCGCTGTAGAAGATGCACAAGGCATTATTGATGTATTGAATCCAATCATTATTGAAGCGCGTTATACGATCTTGGATCAGACTTTTACTGTTGATGAAGAAAAAGGATTCATTGAGTCGTTCCCAAAACGTGGTGTGTTCAGCGTTGCAGTCAACGAAACGACCAACCAGTTACTTGGTTTTCAGAATGTCGAACCATTTGCTACTTACACTAAGGCCTTTGACCACGTTGGTATTATTGGCACTTATGTTGATGCAAATAGCCGTGGGCAGGGCGTTGCAAAACAGTTATTTGATTACACATTCAAATCAGCCAAAGCCAAAGGTTATGAAAAGCTGTTCGCCTATGTAAGAGCAGACAACGAGCGCGCGTTAGCGGTATACCTTAAGCAAGGTTTTGAAATCGTCGGAACGGCTAAGAAACACGGTAAGATTGGTGACCATACTTTGACGAGATCCTGATCGAGAAGTTTTTATAGGTTCGCTTAAACATTAGATAATTCATCGTATGCAGGAGGCAAGATGACAAAGCTAATCGAATTAACAGAAATAGTCTTATTCGACTGGGGCAATACGCTGATGGTCGATTTCCCAGACGCACAAGGGAAGATGTGTGACTAGGAAACCGTACAAGAAGTAAGTGGTGCTCGTGCATTACTGGCTGAACTCTCCAAAAATCACCAAGTTTATGTTGCCACCAATGCTGGTGATTCCAGTAAAGACGACATCATTCGAGCCTTTGAGCACGTTGGCCTATCTCAATATATCTTGGGTTACTTTTGTAAGGCGAGCATTGGCTTTTCTAAGTTCGAGCCGGGGTTCTATCCTGCCATTATTTCTAAGCTCGGTGTTGCACCACAAGATATCACCATGGTAGGCGACACCTTAGAGAAAGACATTTACCCAGCACTTGAAGCGGGTTTGAAAGCGGTGTGGTTGAACACGGAAGGTGCTGATCTTAAGTCAGAGCATCCGAATATCGTACAAGTTCAAAGCCTAAGCGAACTATTGGAGAAGTATCATGGATGATCACTCTGAGATCTGGCGTCAGTATTACCAAAAGGCACTAAGCAAACCTCATTTAAAGAGAACTGAGTACGCAACTAAACTGAATGAGTCAGGCTTAAATGTTGCGATTGATTGTGGTTGTGGAACAGGTAGTGACATCGCTTTTTTAGAACAGCAAGTGTATCAAGTGTATGGCTTCGACGTTAATCCTGATTCGATTGCACTATGTCGGGATCGTTTTGGTCGCAAATCTTTGGTCGAGATATCTGAAAGTGGATTTGAACACTATGATTACCCGAAATCTGGCGTAGTGATTGCCAATTCGAGTCTGTTTTTTGCTGATCCAACCCGTTTTGACGAGGTTTGGCACAATATTGAAAACTGTCTTGAAGTGGGAGGCGTGTTCGCGGGCGATTTCATGGGCGTCGATGACAGTTGGGCACATGGCTATCGAACCCCAACAACGCCGTTAACAAAAGCCAAAGTACTTAGCTTATTCAACGACTTTGAGATAGTACGATTCCATGAGCGAGACGAACAAGCACTCACGTCGCTGGGTAGGATGAAGCATTGGCACACTTATTCGGTTGTTGCGATTAAGCGCTGTTAAAATGTCAGTAACTAAAACTCGTTCGGATGCTTGTCTGTTTTGACGTCAACCTCTCATCTCTTTGCTGTCTAATCCTCTAAGCTAAGTCTAGTTTCAACTATGAGGGCTAGGCTATGAATATCGAACGTCACGGAATATCGGTTGGAATTGAACGTGTTAGCGGTGAAACCATTGTTGTGTTCAAAGCGAAAGGCAAACTCACACACGATGATTATCAAGCAATGATGCCAATTCTAAATACCACGCTAGAAGAACTCGATTCATCGAAACTCAAGATGCTGGTCGACATCTCCACCTTAACGGGTTGGGAGTTACGTGCTGCTTGGGATGATTTCAAACTGGGATTAGAGCTCAATTCGAAGATAGACAAAATCGCGATTTATGGTGACAAAAGCTGGCAAGAATTCGCTTCAAAAGTAGGGGGTTGGTTTGTGTCTGGTGAGATAAAGTCATTCGAAGACCATGACTCTGCGCTTAATTGGCTAGTCGATTGATTCTATCTGCGGACAGCTAGCTAACAATCCCTAAACAACGCCAATGACAGTAGACGAGCATTGTCTCGAAAGCTGTTATTTTTGTTTTGGCGATGATATCTCCAATTCGATTCAATAGAATATGTTCACTGCTGGATGTAATATACGCCTAGCGCGATACGTTGTGCTAACCAAAATAATAAACACAATAACAAGGTCTAAGAACATGAATAAGGTAATTGATAAGCTGGCTTGGATATTCATCAAAGACGGCAAGTTGTTGATGGTGAGATCAAAAGGCAAAGAACTGTTCTACCTACCGGGTGGTAAGCGTGAAGCTGGCGAAAGTGATGAGCAAGCACTGGTTCGCGAAATCAAAGAAGAGATCTCCGTAGATTTAGTACCAGATTCCATCAAATACGTAGAGACCTTTACTGGCCAAGCTGATGGTAAAGCGGAAGGCGTATCAGTGCAATTGACTTGTTATCTTGCTGATTATACTGGAGAACTGTCTCCAGATGCTGAAATCGAAGAGCTTAAGTTTGTGGATGGCAACGACAGAGCAGTATGTTCATTGGCAGCACTGGTTGCGCTTGATTGGTTAGAAGCGAACCAGTATTTGGCTTAAGGTTTTAGCGGCTATTAGCTAATGCTGAAGATTGATCTTCAAAAGATCATCGCTTACGAATAGCTTGAAGGGCGGCTGTCTTTCATCAACAGGTCGAGTTTCCTTTGAGCTTTCTTCGCGTCTTGTAAATCCACCACCTCAATCATTTCACACTCATCTCGTACCATCTCATTAATCAGGCTTGGATAGTGTCTGCAATCTTCTGGTCGGTCTAAGTAGATGCTGCATGTGTACTTGGCTTGAGCCTTGGTGTCTTTCGTCGGAACTAGCTCCAGAAAAGGGCAGCGAGTTAAACGTTCACCAGATTCAGGGTCGAACCAGATCTCGCTTCCTCGGACATACTCAAAGATGTCTGGGTTGAACAACTCCCACAAATCAATCTCTTCTTGCGTTGCGGCAAGGTCACCATCTCCGTATTTGATACAGCATTTCCCGCATTGATTACAATTTTTCATTAGTGACTTCATTGGTTGGTGAGCTTTTATCATTTTACCACTGATAGGCGTGGCACGTTGACTTTGTTGTTCATGGTTAAGCCGTTACGGGGCGAGAACATGGAATGACGGCGCTTAAAATCAATTTATCTATGCACCACCACTCTAAACAAGGCTGTAAACAGTGATACAATTTGCGCCTAGCAAGTTATTAAAACAAGGCATCAAAATGAGAACCGTATACACCACCGAAGGCAACATCAACGCAAAGAAACAGAAAGACGCTTACCCAAAGTTGGCGCTATGTGATAACTGCGTTCGAGACTATGTGGTGATTGCTCAAGGCGAACGTACTTATAAGCCATGCGCAAAATGTGGTGCCGACGATTAATGCGCCTTGATAAATACCTATGTAAAAGCACTGACCTAACTAAGCCTGAAGCGATTGAACGCATCCATAATGGCGAGGTGAACGTAAACAGCGAGACGGTCACCGATGAATCAGCTCAGGTTCATGAAAGCAACTCCATCTTATTAAATGGCACGCCGCTTAAGTTGCGTGAATTTCGATACCTCCTAATGCACAAGCCTGCGGGTACTATTTGCTCCAATATAGATGAAGTTTATCCCTCGCTGTTCAACTACATTGAGATAGACAAAGCATCAGAACTGCACATAGCAGGGCGCTTAGATGCCGACACCACAGGCTTAGTCTTGATTACCGATGATGGGCGATGGTCATTCAACATCACTCTGCCAACCAAGTCATGTAAGAAAGTGTATCGCGTGACATTGTCACGAGGTATCAAAGATGATGTCGCTGACAAGTTCAAAGCGGGCGTTAAATTGCAGGGCGAACAAAATCTGACGCGTCCGGCAGAACTCGAAGTGATTACCAGTAAAGAAGTGCTGTTGACCATTACAGAAGGTAAGTTTCATCAAGTAAAACGAATGTTTGCTGCGGTAGGGAATCGAGTTGTTGGACTACACCGTGAGCAGATTGGTGATGTTCGTTTAGATGTTGAAGCAGGTCAGTGGCGTTATCTAACTAAAGCCGAAGTCGACTCATTTCAGCAGGACTCTGAATAAGGGCTCTCATTAAACGCTGTAAACACTTAAAGCGTTAAGCGTGTCAGGATCAGAATATCAATACTATAAGGATGTAGGATGGAAAACCTCAAAGTCTCAGAAATTAAGTCTTTCGTACCCGCGAAAGACTTCGATTTATCCAAGCGTTTTTACCAGTCAATCGGCTTCGAAGTGATGTCTGAATTTCACGATATCGCCTATCTACGACACGGTAGTTGCGCCTTCCTTTTGCAAAACTTTTATGAACCTGCGCACTGTCACAATTACATGATGCACTTGCTGGTTGAAGACGTAAAAAGTTGGTATCAACACATCCAAAACTCTAATGTAGTGTCGGAATTTGAAGTTACCGTTTCCGAGGTTGTTGAACAGCCTTGGGGAATGCTTGAGTTTTGTATCACTGACCCAAGTGGTGTGCTGTGGCGTGTGGCTGAAAACATCAGGTCGCGCTGATTCATCCAACTTGCATTGAGGCCAGTGAAAACTTCAAATTATCCATCTGTTTCTTTATTTATGCCGACATAAGGCAATGATCAAATAGGTTCAAACATGGATATAAAGGCTAAAATGCACAGCCAAGACGTTTACTACTGTGACGACGTTGACTTGGTTGCTGAGCAAACTCAATGCTTAGAAGTGCTATACGATTTCAACCACACTCGTCCTAGTGAAGGGGATAAACGACAACAAATCATGAAGCAACTGTTCGCCGAAGTCGGTGAGGGCTGCTACATCGAGCCGCCGTTACACGCGAACTGGGGGCGTCACACCCACCTAGGCAACAACGTATACGTGAACTTCAATCTAACTCTGGTCGACGACACAGACGTATTCATCGGCGACAACGTGATGATTGCGCCTAACGTGACCATTGCCACTGGTACACACCCCATCAGCCCAGAACTCAGGCTAAAAGCAGCGCAGTTCAATGTTCCCGTTCGTATTGGTAGCAATGTATGGCTTGGCGCGCACACCGTCGTACTTCCTGGTGTCACCATTGGTGAAAACTCAGTAATAGGTGCTGGCAGCATCGTCACCAAAGACATCCCAGCTAATGTCGTCGCAGTCGGTAACCCATGCCGTGTGGTACGCGAAATAAACGAACGCGACCGAGAGTATTACCACAAAGATCGCCGCATTCCAGATGAGCTAAAGTAAACGACTTTTCACATGCATTAAATTAGCTGTGACATAAGCCATTGTTATGCAATGGCTTGGTTGCATATTGCCTGTCTATCTTAGAAACTAGACAGAATTATTCTGGAGTTAAGTGCAGAATTTTTCTGTTTGATAGCTGTTATATGTACAGGGAGTTTCAATGAAGGGTTTTCTCAAAGGGATTTTAGCTTATCTTGTTGTGATCTCGGTAGCTCTGCTAATTTCTCGCAATTTTTTTGATTACCTATCCACAATAGACTTGGTTGACTACATTGCATATAGCGGGGTTTTACTTGTTGTATTGGCAGGCATTACATTTGATGGTAACAATCCAGCTAATCAAGACTTTTTGTCGTTAATGATTCATCGTGAACTTGTGTCCCGAACCAATGACTTTCAAGACGAAACTAATAAAGTAAGTTTTGCAGTTAATGTCGGATTGATAGGTATATTTTTACTTATTGCTAGTGGCGTAATGGCTTGGCATATTAGCAAGTAAAACATATAACAAGGTGCCTAAATCTGAATCGTAAACGCGTGCCGAACTCGCTTCGCTCAGACATGGCATACATCCACTTACAGCGTAGCTAAGCGTTATGCCTCGTCATTCTTCCTGAGTTAAAGTAACTATCCATATCTAGTTTAGGTTCACGGTGCCTTTCTTAACTATTTGGTAGAGTGGCATTTCAATGAGCATGGGGGTTTTGTAATGGGAACTGTAATCGGTTTGGTGATTCTAGTTGCGATAGATTGGTATCTTGTTCGTAAAACAGAGCTTCATATTCATAAATGGATCTCTAAAAAGTATGCCGCGTATCTGTCGGAGAAGGGGAACAAAAAATAGCCTTTCTTATTAAGTCATCGGTATAAGCAGCGTTATCCGCTATTCATTTACACACATTGCAAAGATTGGAGGATTCATGAAAGGTAAAGGAAAGTGCCTATGTGGCTCGGTTGAGTTGGAAGTAGAGTACGCCAGTAATGAATTGGGGGCTTGTCATTGTAGTATGTGTAGAAATTGGTCTGGCGGTCCGATGTTAGTCATTGATTGCTCTGATTCCGTCAAAATATCAGGTGAATCAAATGTGGTGAGATATAAGTCATCCGATTGGGCTGAGAGAGGGTTCTGCGGTAAATGTGGTACTCACTTGTTTTACTTTTTAGTGCCAAATAATCAGTATCATCTTCCTGTCGGGTTATTGATGTCTGGGGATGACTACAAGTTAACTCATCAAATATTCATCGATGAAAAGCCCGAATACTACGAATTTAAAAATGAAACACAAAATATGACTGGCGCAGAAGTATTTGCCCACTTTGAAAGTGGAGAGTAGCACTTAGTTTTTATTAGCTTAAGACTAATTCACAACGCTCGGCATTTTTTAGTTTCGGTCGAGTTTTGTGTTTGCGGTGTAATGGTTTCGGTTAGGTGGTGCTCACGCCTAACATCCCAGCATCAACCCCCAACTTGAAGTGCCTCGAAACTCGATTATGTGAACTCCTAATAGCTGAATAGTTACCCTAATATACACTGAGTTTTCTAATGGCTCTTAGGGGGCGGAAATGATAGATATGGCAATATCAAGTTACCTTGGCTGGTTGTTACTTCTTATAGGTTGTTATCCTTTCTTGCTTGTTGGTGTCAGTATGTTTTTCTATGATGCAGAGCGTAAACAAGCATTAAGGTGGTTGAACGGAGTTAGTTTTCTATTAGCTGCATTCCTTCTTTACATGCATATGCAGACAGAAGTCATCTATGGTCGGGAACTGCTCGAAGCCTGGTATCGTGATAACCCAGAAGATAAGCCTCAATAAAAAGCACATAACAAGTGTCTATTATCCATATCGGTATATAAGAGTGATGTTAAACGCTTGGCATTTCCAGCTCGAATCAATTTTAGTGTTTTCGGCACAATGGGTGAGGTGAGGTGATCGCGATGTCAGCTACTTCAAGCGGCGATAACTCGTCTATCCAATTATGCCTATCCGAGTGAACCATGTTCTCTTACAAAGTGTCTGACATTTTAGATATTCAAATGTCGAGGCTCCGATGAATTTTCTCCGTAAGTATAAAATCAGTTTCCTTTTCTGCATTAGTGGTCTTTTGTGTTTCATTGCTTATAACACCATAGGTTCATACGTAGATGAAAATGGTGTGTTGGTTGAGCCATTCGGGCTTATTCCTCTATTTTGGCTTTTTGAGCTACTTGCGTTGGTGGCTTTGGTTGTAACCTTCGTTAGACATAGAAAGTGTCAGTAGACCAGTTAAGCTACGAGTAAACGAAGATGTTTCGTTATCACAAACAACTTAGGCGCGATTCGGTACGCTTGGCATTTTGGCATGCGGCGGTATTGGTGTTTCCACTCGTTTAACTTCAGTGGGTTAGGTGTTAAATTTGAGATCATTGGTAGCGTTGCCATTTGCTCAAGCGGGCGTTATGTTACTAATTGAATTCAACGTTTATAAAGGATGAATATGGTAGTACTTAGAGGAATGCGCCAAGACGAATATCCAGCATATTGTCAGTATTTTATTGATGATTACAGTCAGGAAATAGCTAGAAACTATGGGCATTCTTTAGACGTTGCAGTCAAATTGGCAAAGAAGGACTTGCATCGCAGCTTCCCTAACGGACTAGAGAGCAATGAGCATTCGCTATTATGCATTGATGTTGAAGTCGATGGTGAACGTAAGCTTGTGGGTTACCTTTGGCACTCAGTCAATATTGGGGATAAATCTACGTTTATCTATGACTTCTTCATTTCGAATGAACATCGAGGCCTAGGTTATGGTACTCAATCAATTTCTGCGTTAGAGACCCAACTACTTGCTATTGGTATCAATCAAATAAAACTGAGGGTCGCATATCATAATGAGCGGGCGCTTAAGTTGTATAAAGAAGTTGGCTTTGAGGTTACCGGTTTCAATATGTATAAGAAACTAAGCGGGTAGCCTCAACATATCAAGCAACATACATAGACCGGCAGGTTTCATTCAAACATGGAGTGAAAATATGAAGTCAGATTTTTCAAAACTTGCGACAACCGAGTACGGAAACATACTAAGTAACGACCACTTTATTAATTTTAGTATTGGTCCTCTTTGGCAGGGAATGCCGCCAATTTTTGGAGAAGCGTTTACTGTCCAGTTAACGTCTGGTGATAATTTAATGCTTCATTCAGCCATATACGAAGCACCAGAAGGTTCCATCATTGTAGTGGATGGAGTTGATAGCGAATATGCAGTAGCCGACGGTAATGTATGCGCAGTCGCTAAGAGTCGAGGTATCAAAGGTTTTATTATTGATGGTGTCATTCGAGATTTGTGTGAAATTTCAGATATGAAGTTTCCAGTTTTTGCGAAAGGTGTTCATCCAGTACCGGGAAAGAAAGAGATCTATTCTGAATTGGGCGCTCCAATCACTTGCGGGGGAGCAAAGGTCTCTACGGGAGATATCATTGTTGCTGATGTAGAGGGTATTGTCGTAATTCCTAAATCAAGAAAAGATGAAGTGTTTCTAATGGGTTCAAAGAAAGCAAGTGACGAAGCTTCTTTAACACTCGCTGAGTGGGAAACGAGTCATAGGGCTAAAATAGCCCAAGCAATAACGTCTGCGAAACAATAAACTTAATTGGTGCAGCAATCTGATTTGTAACGCGTGGCATTTTTCATCAATTAACAGGCGTTAGGCGACAACGAATAAATTCATCCATGGAGAAGAGAGTGATCGTACGGACTGCGACGAACTATGAAAATAACGACGCTGGTTGATAACTCTCGACTGGATAACAGGAAAGATTTAGCCGTTGAGCGCGGACTATCACTGCATATTGAAACTGAATCGCTAAAGATCTTGTTCGATATGGGAAGTGGCGATACGTTTTGTCAAACGCACCATTACTGAGTGTTTAAGTCACGATGAATAAACAAAAACTAAAGAACCTCATTCAACAAGTTCCTGAGCTAATCGATACTGAAGTGGTCAAGTAAAACTGGCCACAGTTTTATAAGGGAACCAGAACTGTCGTTCTGACTCATTTGGTGTTAATCCACCGTTATATTGATGTGGACGATACTGGTTGTAATAACCAACTAGGTA
>NZ_JACJFF010000125.1:0-14637 GCF_014164465.1 Vibrio sp. SG41-7
CCAATATTTGAATGTATCAGCCACAGAGCATGGTCAGAAATAGGCAACAAACTTGAATGGGCCTGTAGCTATATATTCAAGAATGCACAAAAATCCGCTCAAAGGAAATCCAAGAAAAACATTACATTAGACGGGATTTATGCAAAACTTATTGCTTAAGGTTCAGTCTATGTACCTACACTAACCCAAAAAGCTAACTCATTGATAGAAAAGAAACATTAGTTCTCTATCTCGAATTCCAAATGGATACTTTTCGTCCGCACCTGCAAAATTTCAAGTTACAAACTAAAGTATTCTACAAACCTAAAACCCCGCGACACCCTATATCCTCGAAACAAAAAAAGAGGGCCTTAACCTGCCCCTCTCAAATCTATATATTCTGCCTTTCCGCGACTTGTGCTTTTATCCAGTTCTGAATATCACTTTCAACCCAAGCAACTGAGCGACGGCTCAATCGTACTTGCTTTGGGAACCTACATTCTCTTATGCCCCTGTAGATAGCAGAGCGACTCAAAGTCGTCATTTCAATAACAGCTTCTAATTTTATTAACTTAATTTTATTCATGTTGTCATGCCTTACCTGAATATTGATGTTCACGGTAATGACATATATCTAAAATATTTTGGATAACGCCGCCAACTCCTTCCTGCATTATCTATCGCTAAAAAAAATGAAACCCTTCCAACCGATATGGCTGAAAGGGCTTTTTCATTAACTAAGAACATAACCCGCATAATAAACTGCTCAGAGCTATGCTGATTTCTGGTGTATGGAAGAGAAAGGAAGTTGCGGTGTAATCTGTTGATGTAGTTCTCGCCAGAACAATTAACAGAAAGGTACACCGCATGACTGATAATACTGTTGTTTCACTGAATACACCACAAGACCCACTTACAGAACTGATACGTCAAGGGGCTAGAGATTTGATTGCACAAGCTGTTGAAGCTGAGCTTCAACAGTTACTTGCCCAACATCAGAGTGTCATGGTTGACGGCAAACAAGCCATTGTTCGCAACGGTTTTTTACCTGAACGAACCTTGCAAACAGGTGTCGGTGATGTCGAAGTGCAAATTCCTAAGGTACGAGATCGCTCAGGGAATGGCGTCAAATTTAATAGTAGTTTGATACCACCGTATCTCAAGCGAACGAAGAGTGTAGAAACACTGCTTCCGTTACTTTACCTCAAGGGGATATCTACGGGCGATATGCTGCCCGCTCTTGAATCTTTGCTTGGTAAGGATGCGAAAGGACTTTCAGCCAGCAGCGTTTGTCGTCTCAAGGAGCAGTGGTCTACAGAATACGAACAGTGGCGTAAGCGTGACCTCGGTAAGCGTCGCTATGTTTACGTCTGGGCTGATGGTGTTTACTGTCACGTTAGGATGGACGATAAGCTCTGCTTACTCGTCATTATCGGCGTGGATGACACTGGTCGTAAAGAGGTTCTTGGCGTTCTGGATGGTCACCGAGAGTCAGAAGCCAGTTGGACGGAGCTCATAGAGCAGTTACGAGCACAGGGATTACAGTTAGCACCTAAGCTTGCCATCGGAGATGGCGCACTTGGCTTCTGGAAAGCCGTGGCTAAATGCTGGCCGCAGGCTGACCAGCAGCGTTGTTGGGTACATAAGACAGCAAATGTGCTGAACAAGGTGCCCAAAAGCGTACAGCCACGAATGAAGGAAGCGCTGCAAGATATTTGGATGGCAGAAACGAGAGATGACGCTTATCAGGCCTTCTCAACCTTCCAGAAACGCTTTGAAGCTAAGTATCCAAAGGCAACCGACTGCTTGGTGAAAGATAAAGCTGAAATGCTGGCGTTTTACGACTACCCAGCAGAGCACTGGGTTCATATCAGGACAACGAACCCAATAGAATCGATGTTCGCTACAGTTCGCTTACGCACTAACAAGACGAAGAACTGTGGAAACAGAAAAACCACGTTGATGATGGCTTACAAGTTAATGCTAAGTGCTGAGACGAAGTGGCGTCGCCTACGAGGTTTTAAACTCCTCGCAGATGTAGTGAAAGATGTTCGCTTCATCGATGGAGTGAAAGAAATGGAGACTCATCAACAGGCTACTGCATGATCTCCATACACCACATTTGACAATAGCTCAACTGCTCATCGAAAAACAAAAGAGAGCATAGGGTTTCACATCACAACGTTGTCGCTTTACTGTCCAACCACCCTTGTTCACGCAATCGATTCCAAGCAGCCAAAATATGAGCTGATTTCATATTTGCTTTTCTCGCACTCCAACCATGAACACCATTAATCACATCTTCACTCGTTGGAACTTTATCACCATATTCCTGAGTTGCTACCCAATGAACAGTTGCTAGGAGGACGATTGAGCTTAAGAAATTACAATGCACAGGTGGGTGAAACTTACGCGATGATAAAAGCGTTGAACAAGCTTACTGGGTTAGGTATGCCTGAAACTTGTCGTATTGATTAAGAAATACGCGAAACGGGGTAGTTCTATCTTTAAATTTAATTACGCAACAAAGCCTCGAGTTACTGGCTTAACATCTATACCGAGTTCACGACAACAACGCCCAACAAGGTAAGCAATAGTATTGAGAGGCTTTTCATGAGCAGCACGGAATTGCTGGATAGTGGCAGTGGCTGCCTTAAGATCACCTTCTTTTTTACGAAGTCTTCTACCTGCTTTTTTTACTCCATTATTGGAATAAGAAAAGTCTTCAGCTGCGTTTTCATCTACCGTACGTTCAAGGAAGTCTTGAAAGTTCAGTTCGTAATCGTCATGGAAGGTTTTGGATGCTTGTTCAGCAGATGGGGTGTCGTCAATTAGGAAACTAACGACACTTTTTCTTTATTACTCACAGGCTAGTAGTACGTCCTGACTGTTTAATTTGCGCGTAGTGGGATTGAATTAGATGATCTGGAATCACTTTCTGGTGTGTTCCGTCCCATACTTGATGCCACGGGCTACCATCTCGGTGTGTTAGGTCCACCAACTGTGGTCCAGTTAAGTGACCAAGTTGAGAAACAACATCCTTCACGATAGATTCGCTTTCAGAATCTAAAACCACATCACCCCGTTCGGTAATGACGTTCGCTCCGTACGACTTAAAACGGAAATACACAGATGGCACTACTGGACCAAACTTCCATGCAAATACGTCATCAACCACTAGAGGGCGTTGAAAATGCGCCAAAGACAGGCCATGGCAAACATAAGCCAGTTTCTGTAGCTGCAAATTGGAGAAACATTTACCTTGCTCTTTCGCATGCTTAAGCAAGCTCAATGCAACATCTACAGCGCTGTAGGTATGATAAGTTTTCATTTTATTTATCCAATTTCGTCTAAAAGGTTTACATTTTCCAGTCGATGCAACGAAAATAGTGTAAAACATAGCTGTATTTTAAGACAGTACTTTTATTCACAGTTAGATGCTCGTTCGTATGGATTAGTAATATGTTGGTAAGTTTATTCAGGGTACTGAAGTGAAACGCTAAATTACTTCGTGATCCCCCTCTGACCTCAGGTACAATGATAGCAAATATAGCCCTCAAACGCTTGGGCTTTGCGGGAAGGCTTGTCAGTCATGGCCTGCGCTCACTCGCGAGTACAACTCTTAATGAACAAGGTTTTGAAGCCGACTTAATAGAAGCAGCTTTGGCTCACGTTGATGATAACCAGGTTCGCAGCGCCTATAACCGTACCGACTATCTTGAACGACGAATCCCTATGATGTGCTGGTGGAGCGGGCATATAGTAGAGGCCGCCAAAGGCAGCCTCTCTGTGACAGAGACAAAACAGCTGAAGGTAATCTAATACCAACCACAGTAAGTAAGTGATCAGAAATAGCGTTTTAGCAAGCTAGAGTGAGGTGTCATTTACTTTGCACTCACCTAGCGTTCGACCGCCTCTACTTTTATGGAAAGAACAAACCGATTCACATCAGCATTAGCCCTGAAAACAGCCGGTATGCACTGATTCGGCAAGCACGAAGTGATGGGCTTCGCGTAAATACGAAAAGTGCAAACGGTAGCGCCACACAGACCTTATTCGATGACTTATAATCGAAAAAAATCTGAGAGGACAAGGAATGAACGAAAAGCTGTTTGCTGAGTTGGTGGCACAAATCAAAGTAGGGAAACAATTGCCGGATGCTATCTACCTTCATAAAGATGCCTTTAGCGCCCTACCGACAGTCCTCACTCAATTCATACCTGCGGTAGCAAAAGCCGTTAGCCTAGATGACGAACACTGGAATCTAGTGAAACTGTTTAAAAAAGAATTCCGCCTATCTTTGCTTCACTACCCCGAATTCTACACTGACTCCTACCCTGCGCTAAGACAGAGCTTAAACGTCGACCTATCTAAGTTAAGCCATAAAATCACAAGCTACTCGGATTCTGACAACCCACCGATCCTTCATCGCAAAGAGACCATGATCTTGCCGGAATGTGAGCACTTTGATCATTTCACTTCACTCACTCAAGAAGGTGAAAACGCGGGGCTGTATGAGAATAGTCGGCTAATTGGATTTAAGCGCTCTTGGGAAAACCTTATTGCGCGTCATGGCTATGAACTTGTCGACGGGCGTTTGTTCCGCAGCTCTGCTGTCACTCAAGTCGAAGAAACCGGAATTGATAGGCACAAAACGGCACTCGTTCGCCATGAACTGTCTGCACCTATGAAAACACTGGTAAAGCATGGTTATCTAGAAGGCTCTCATTCCATTTTTGATTATGGCTGCGGACGTGGTGATGACTTACGAGAACTGGAGGCACATGGACTAGACCCGCTTGGCTGGGATCCTAACTTTCAGCCTGATAACGACAAAGTGAGTTCAGACATCGTCAACCTTGGCTTTGTTCTAAACGTGATTGAAGATCAAGACGAACGTTTAGATGCGCTGTTAGGCGCTTGGGAGCTGGCGGGTAAACTTCTCGTTGTTTCTGTCATGCTTGCCAACGAAAGCTATATTGCCCAATTCAAACCCTACAGAGATGGTGTAATTACTTCCCGGAATACCTTTCAAAAGTACTATGCGCAATATGAGATAAAAGCATACGTAGAACGAAGCCTTCAAGAAGACGCCATTACCGTCGCGCCCGGTATTTTCTATATATTTAAAGACAAACTTGAAGAGCAGCAATACCTACAGAGTAAGTACAAACGACATCACAAATGGCAACAACTGACTTCGCCAGAGCCTATCGAAGCAAAAGATAAAGCCAAGCTGCTTATCACTCAGCATCAAGATTTGTTCAACAGTTTTTGGAATACCTGCTTAGAACTAGGCCGAATTCCTGCCAGCGACGAATTTGAACAATCCGATAAAATCCGGGAGCTAATCGGCTCAAACAAAAAAGTGTTCAACTTGTTGCAAGAGATGTTTGATACCCAAGAGTTTGAGCAAGCGGAAAAGAGTAGAAAAGAAGACCTGCTGCTGTACTTCGCTATGGGGTTGTTTGAGAAAAGAAAGCCTTACACGCAGCAACCAGAGCCACTAAAGCGCGATATCAAAGCGCTGTTTGATGACTACAAAACTGCCATTAACCTGGCAGCCGAGTTGCTATTCGCGATTGCCGACAACGACTTAATCCAGCAGCAGTGCGAGAAAGCACATAACCAGTTACCAGCCAGCCTTCTCAATGAAGGACATTCATTGATTCTACACCGAGACTTTATTGATGATTTACCATTGCTGCTGCGAGTCTACGTAGGCGCGGGGCTACAAATGTATGGCGAACTGGATGAAGAAATAGATCTTATCAAAATTCATATCACATCCGGTAAGCTCACCCTAACCGCCTATGATGACTTTGAAAAATCGGTTCCTTTCTTAGTAGGGCGTATAAAAATCAAGATGGCCGAGCAAGACATAGACTTCTTTGATTACGTCAATGAAGATCGTAGACCACCACTGCTCAACAAGCACCTTTACATGCCAACCGAACACGAGAACTACAAAAAGCAGCTGAGGTTTGATAAGCGATTAGGGAAGTTGGTGGAGTTTGAACCAACTAAAGAGACTCAGATGGTTCGAGCAGAGTTTGAGGTACTTTTAGGTAAACACAACAAAGAAATCAAAGGATTTAGAATCAACACCAAAGTACCCACATAAACTTTTAGAAAAAAAGTGCCCTGCCATAGAAATCCCCTCTCTATCGCTGTAAAATACTCGACCTATTTTGGCAAACCAATGCAGCATTTCGCACTTTTGAAATGAACACATAACAAACTCGACGCCTAGTATGTCATTTTTTGACAAACTAAAAATAATGAGCTTTAATTATTTTTAGTTCTTATGTCATAAAAATAACAAACCAACTAAGGTCTTCCCATGCAAAATCAAGATTCAGGCTATTGCTACTCCTTTCCTGCTGTTAGAGGAATTCAAGCTGGACGTCCATTTTATATTGCGACGTGCCCTCTTCGCATCATTCCCAAAATTTTCAGTTACAACGAAGATGATGTTCCGCCAGAGCTAAGAGCTCAAAGAACGTTGAACAAAACTCGTATACCTGAAATGGTGAAGTATCTGCTCGATAACCCTAAAGAATATGTTTTCTCCGCACTAACAGCTTCTGTTGGTGTTGATATCTCATTCAATGATCACGAAGGAGCACCTAACTTAGGGACACTTCAAATCCCAATGGATGCACAGATCCTAATTAATGATGGTCAACACCGTCGTAAAGCGATTGAAGAAGCACTGAAAGAAAATCCAGATCTGGGGCAAGACAATATTCCGGTCTTATTCTTTATCGATGAAGGCCTGGGCAGAAGCCAACAAATGTTTGCAGATTTAAACAAGTACGCCGTCAAACCGAGTCCATCTCTTGGAACACTGTATGATCATAGAGATGAAAGCTCAGAGCTTGCGCGTGAATTAGCAACCAAAGTAAAACCCTTCATCGGAATGACTGAAATGGAGAAATCCAATATTAGTCCTAAGTCGAACAAACTATTCACTTTGAGCAGCATAAAACAATCTACTCGAGCGCTTTTAAGCAAAGGCCCGAAGGATGGCTTCAGTGAAGAAGAAAAACAATTAGCACGTGAGTTTTGGGAAGAAGTCACGTGTCATATTAAAGACTGGCAAATGGTGATAGACAAACAAGTGTCACCAGCACAGCTACGCCAAGAATACATTCACGCACACGGCGTTGGACTGCATGCTATAGGTGTTTTAGGTAAACACCTGCTTTGCCAAGAACCAAAGCAATGGAAAGAAAAGCTTCAACAGCTAGCGAACGTGAACTGGTTAAAAACCAACCCAGAATGGATTACACGCAGCATGAACCATGGCAAACTGAGTAAATCCAATATGAATATTCAGCTTACTGCCAATGCACTAAAAATTGAACTTGGGTTACCACTAACCCCAGAAGAAAAAGCTCTAGAGAAGCAGTTATCATGATACACGAGCTAAAACTGGCAGAAGATCTCGCCGAAGAATATCAAGAATTCATCAACGCTGAAGAGTTCGCAAATAACAAACTCAGCCATTATATCGCTGACGTGCAGCGTGTTTACTGCGCCGACAATCGCCCTTGGGTAATTGGTTACAGTGGTGGTAAAGACTCATCAGCAGTTATGTCACTGGTTTATATGGCACTCCTTGGTTTAGAGAAAGAGCAACGTCATAAACCAGTATTTGTCGTTTCATCGGACACCTTGGTTGAGACTCCTGTCGTTGTAAACCATATAAAAGACTCTTTAGCAGCGATACAAAAAGGCGCTAAACGCGACGACCTGCCAATAAGCTGTCACAAAGTGGTACCAGAATCAGACCAGACGTTTTGGTCGAGCCTTCTTGGTAAAGGTTACCCAGCACCAACTCGCTCTTTCCGCTGGTGTACAGAGCGAATGAAGATCGATCCGGTTAGTGACTTCATCAAAAGCAAAGTATCTCAATTTGATGAGGTAATCGTTGTATTGGGCTCTCGCAGCCAAGAAAGTACTTCGCGTGCTCAAGTTATCGCTAAGCATAAAATTGATGGTTCTCGTTTAGCTTGCCATACAACTCTAGCGAACGCATTCATTTACACGCCAATTGATACATGGGCCGTCGATGATGTTTGGAAGATCTTACGTTTATGTCGTTTAGAGACAAAAGAAACTCCATTAGGCACTCGAAACATTTGGAAAGATGACTACGACCTAGAGTGGGAAAACCCTTGGGGTGGCAAAAACCTAGTGCTTTGGAATCTTTATAAAGATTCTTCAGGGCAAGGCGAATGCCCGATGGTTATTGACGAAACGACACCATCTTGTGGTAACTCTCGTTTTGGCTGTTGGACGTGTACAGTTGTAACGAAAGACCGTGCGATGGAAAGCCTTATCCAAAACGGTGAAGAGTGGATGGCTCCTCTTCTTGAGTTCCGCAATAAGCTTGCTGCGACCAATGTACCAAAAGACAAAGATGAATATAGAAACTTTAAAAGACGAACAGGCCGAGTTCACGATCAAATCAAAAAGTTACCTTTTGATATAAAAACTCCTGAAGCGGCAATTAGTTACATCAAATCTGAAAAACTTGATGAGCTTTACAATACTCAAAAATTTCGCATCGTTAACGACACCAATAATCAACCGTTATCAATTGAGATTCTTGATGGTGAAATTGTTGTTGAGACTGTTGTTTATCAAGTTGATACGAAGGACTCAAAAGAGCGTAAAGCATGGTTTTGGTCACGCTACACTCCTGGACCTTACTGGCTTAAATACCGCCGTCAGTGGCTTCGTGAACTTCTAGATCTAGATAAAAAGTTTAAGTCTGAAGGTCGAGAGATTGAGTTAATCACAGTTCCAGAACTGCATGCTATTCGCCAAGAATGGATTCATGATCCAAATGAGCCAGACTGGGATGACTCACTACCAACTCTTTTCAAAGACGTTTATGGCTATGACCTAGATTGGGTATACGACGATAACGCGAGTTTTGGTAAAGATGACGCACAGCTAATCCATGAGCTTTGTGACAACTTCGATGTTGAACCAGAAATGATCATGAAACTGATCGAGTTGGAAGTTTCTATGGAGGGCTTAAGCCGCCGTAGCGGTATTTCAAACAAAATCGCATCGCTATTGAAGCGAGACTGGGGAAGCTTGGAAGAGATCAAACAAAAGCATGCTTCTCTACAGAGTAAAGTTGAGTTTGATATTCACCAAAAAGAAATTGAGCGTTATAACGAACAGCTTGCTGACTTAGATAAGCAGCTTCAAAAAGAGTTTTAAATACTGAAATGTTGATTACAAAACTAACTTTAAACAACTTTCGCGTGTTTCGCGGTGTGCATGAAATCAACCTGCGCCCAGCACCTGCTCGTCTAAGTAAAAATGGTCCTATTGAAGGAACCGAACGACCAATCATTCTGTTCGGTGGTCTTAACGGTGCTGGCAAAACATCGATTCTGACCGCTGTACGACTCGCTCTTTTTGGCCGTCAATCATTTAGCCAAGTTCTGTCAAACGGTGAATATGTTGATGCCCTATCCGAGCTTATTCATAAAGGTGTCGGCCATGGTGGCGTTCAAGATAACGCATCTATCGAGCTTGAGTTTAAATACAGCCAAAACGGTGAAGAGAACACTTATAAAGTGATTCGCGGTTGGAAGCGCGGTAAGAAAGATAACCTGTGCCTTGAGAAAGGTGGTATTCAAATTCCTGCGTTGAACTACGAACAGTGCCAGGGCTTTCTTAATGAACTTATTCCAACAGGTATCGCTGACTTATTCTTCTTTGATGGAGAAAAAATTGCAGAACTAGCTGAAGACGAATCTGGAACAGTTCTGAAAACAGCTGTACGTCGACTACTAGGTTTAGATGTAATCGCGAAACTCAAAAGCGACCTAAATATCTTCTTGAAAAAGCAAGGTTCCGGAGCTTTAAGCCAATCTCTAAAAGAAGAGATGAATGCATTAGATGAGCAAAGAATTGATCACGAACGTAAAGCTGAAAAGCTTCGTGGTGAGGCTGATATTGTTGATGCTCAAATTGAGCTAGTATCACGCGATATTCTTAACCTGGAAAACAAGCTTTCCCAGAATGGTGGTGCTTGGGCAAAAACCAGAGAAGATGAACAACACAAAGTTGAAAGCTTGCTTAAAGAGAAAGTAGAGCTTGAAAAACAGATTCGTATGGAAATGGAAACGAACCTTCCATTTTCACTTGCTCCGAAAGCAATGCAAAGGCTTCAAACTCAGATTAAACAAGAGCAACAAGTCAAGAAAAAGCAGAACTTTGGTAATGAGCTAGATTCCTTCCTAGAAACCCTATGCTCAAAATATCCAAGCTTTGATACCGAAATGGCGCAAAATGCAATCGCAGACAGCTTTAAAGCACACGTTGGTGAATTTGATTCAACTGAGCTTCTTTTGGATATATCCGATCGCCAAGCGAATACTATCGATTACCAATTGTCCAACCTATCGCAAGATTCTTTCTCTCGTTTTGACAAAGCACGAGTACGCCTCCAAAAAGTCGAAGAGGAGATCGACAACGCTTCAAATAATATCGCACGTGCACCAGAGCAAGAACAAGTGCAGGAGTTATTTTCAGATGTTCGCACTTTAGATAAGAAGAAAGAAAAACTTATTATCGAATATCATGATTTACTGGAAAAGGCTAAGCGAGAACTTCGACTAGCTTTAGAAACAGCACGTCAAATTCAGAAGCTACACGATAAGCACAAAGACCAATCGAACAAAGATCAAAGTATTAGTAATGCGCAAAACTCAATCTTATTGCTAGATAAGTTTGGTGAACAGCTAACTAAAGCGCGTGTGAACCAATTAGAAAATGAGTTCGTTCAATCATACAAGAAGCTTGCTCGTAAGGAAGATTTACAACTCACAGCTTCAATCAACCCAGCAACATTCGATGTTGAGTTAGTTGATGAACACGGTATTAAGATCAACCGTAAGGCGATGTCTGCTGGTGAGAAGCAGATCTACGCGATATCGATTCTAGAAGCTCTTGGTCGTACATCGGGTCGTAAACTTCCAATCATCATTGACACACCACTAGGTCGATTAGATTCACATCACCGTGACAAACTGGTAGAGAATTACTTCCCAACCGCAAGCCACCAAGTGGTGATTCTATCAACTGATACAGAGATCGATAGAAACTACACAAGCCTTATCCAAGACGATATTGCTCGTACTTATGAGATCTGTTTCGACGGTACAACTAAGGCTTCAACATTGAAAGACGGTTACTTCTGGAAAGAATCGATTAAGGAGGCTGTTTAATGCTACCTAACCGCATGAACTTAACCCGCTCTACTGAAGAACAGCTCAAAAAGCTAAAGGGGTATACAGGAGTCACTCCAAACGTATCGGCACGTATCGCTTTCTTCCGCTCCATCGAAAGTGACTTTCGATACCAAGGCCAAGAAGCTAAGCTAGATGGCTCACTTGTACTAGATAAGTACACATGGCTTGGTGAAACGGGTGAAGTGACTGAACTCATGTTGAAGATGTATTACCCAGAGCTTGATACCAAAGAGTATCAACAAGCTTGGGCAGCACACGTCGAAGATGGGATAGCTTCAATTAGAAATCACCGTTCCTTGAAAGCTATTGCTGCTTCAATTTAAGAAGCCAACAACAAACAACACCTATATCTAAGAAACAAGTGATTGATGGCGCTTGTTTCTTGGTTACTAATAAGCTACAGACTAATAGGGTTTAAAGACTTCTTTCAAATGCCATTCAAGTACTTTGTCAGAAGGATACGCAGAAACATCTCTTGGCAAGTCAATTGACTTGTTGGCGAATTCCCAAATCAACCGCTCAACCATGCTTCCTCCTCTCGTTGCAGGAGAAACCTGTACTTTTAGTTCACTACTAAATGTAATTACACCTTTATCTAACGCCTTATGATGGATACTGCACAATGCAACACCATTCGATACCTCACAAGGGCCAGAGTACTGCTTCCATTTTATATGCGCAGCTTCAATGCCGACTGGAACAGTATCAAGAGCCAAATCAAAACCACATACAGCACATCGGTAGTTGTAAGCACGTAGAACATTCTTACGGAAATTGGGATCACGTTGCTTAGTTGACGAATCAACTTCAAACCCAAAGCGAACAAACAACTCTTCCTGTAACGTATCAGGAAAATTGTCTTGAATTAGCTTAGAAGCTATCTTTTCTATCAATATTGGATTAGAAATTAAATTCTGATATGAAGTCGCATCAAACCCTGCCATCACATTATACTTATTAAGGTCACTCTTACGTGGATCTCCTTGGCTAGATAGTGCGCACTGTTCACCGTTTAGAATTTCCCAAAATGACTCAGGTTCATTTGCTAACCGCCAAAACGGGTACTCCGCTCGATGTGACTTTCGCGCAGGGCCATACTGAACCAGTAGCTCCTTAACCTGCTTGTCCACTTCATTCTCAAACTGGAACAGGCGCTCATGGCCTCGTTTGTATTGAGATAGAGCATAAAGCAACATTAAGGGCTTATGTGGAGCACGTTGTTCTCCCCAGCGCCAAGTAGAGATTGCATCAATCTTATCTATCAATTCCATTAATTCTTATTCGCTTGATTTCTGTACTGAACAAATACAACTTTCAATCGGCTCTCATCAATCACACAATATTGTTCAACAATAGGCTTAGCTTCATCAAAAGACTTTACTTCCGGTAATAATGTTCTACATAAATCCGTAAGACTCTCAAAACGTGTCTTTTGCTTCGATACTAAGTTGTATGCGAAATGCCAATTAAATCCGTATCCATTGTTGTGAGCTTTTAGCAAAGATAGATATAAATATTTGTTAATATCCAAATCTAGTCGTTGATTTAGAAGTTTTTGAATAACACCTAACTCGATGACACGATCTTCTTTTTCAATAATACCTGCAGCAGCCAAAATAATGGCCTCAATGTCAAATGATGCAAATGCTTTATCTGTTTGTTGATACGTGGATTCATCTACCCTAACAATAGTACCATTAGTAAGAAGCTGATCCAGATAAAAGCTAGCGTGACCTACTGATTGACTGCGAATCTTACTTGCAATATGAGCTTTATCCAGAGGCTTATCAGAAGAAGCAAATAATTGCTCTATAACCATTTGTTGATTTGCGAGGCTAAAGTCTTTTTCCAAGCTGATAGTATCTGCACCAGACTTACCATTGAAGAAGATTCCTAGTCTTTCACCATAAGCCCTAACAATATGTCGAACAGTAAAATAATCTAGGTCTTTATCATCTGAATCTTGATAATAATCTATGGATAAGTTCAGTGAATCCCTACCTTCATTTGACGCTCTAACCAATATTTTATGTACGCTTTTTAGCGTTAGCTCAATACTAGCTTCCGACAAAGCTAAGTAAGTTAAATGTTTGTAAGATCCACGATCATGTTGATAAATCCACCCTTCATCAACAGCAGTACCTATTGCGCCATCAACTCTTTCTTCCGGTAAACTAACCTTAGAGATACCTTTTTCATTAGTTTTTTTATGCAGATTTTTCCAAGTTAAACCCGAAGGGTAATCGAGCAATGTATTGGCGATAGCTAATGGTTTAGACAAGTTTATAGGTAAAACTAATTCCCCTAACAACTCAACTTTCTTACCACTAAGGTTTGATATTGCATTTTCAGAGACTGCTCGCTCAAAACCTAACCTATCTTGCAAATATGAGGCAATTGAATCAATCTCAGTTGGTGAGGAATGCTCAGCCCAATAATCATCTAATATTGAAGCAGAAATATCTGGATAAACTATTTTTGTTAAACCGCCGCCAGGTAGTTCGCAACTCATTTCTAGAAACTCATAGAAACCTTTCAAGGAACTAAATTGAACTCGCATATGAGGGAACAGTGTTTTGCGTAAAACACTTAAATTGGACTTCACGTTTACCCATAAAGTCACAGGCGCTACGCGCATATGCGCTCGCCAATTTTTCTCTATTCGTTGTTGGATTTGGCGAATACGTTCCCTAGATACTTTTCCACTCGGTAAAGTATCTCCAATTTCCTGTAAAGTTACGCTTTCGGTACCGTAACCAAGGCGTTTAGAGAATATATACTTATCTCTTTCATTTAACGCTGTTAGAAATGAATTCAAGTCCTCTAATAGAGTCTGCTCTAGTTCAGAGAGATCAAACTGCTCTCTCCCAGAATACAGAAGAGCCTTAGATTCACCCTTTACTTTTTTATCGAAGTAGGCCACATCTTTACTATCGACATGCTGAACCATCTCTTTCACGCGAGATATTTTCTTATCTCCCATACTTGGGATAGCTTTTAAGTCCCCGTAATCCAAGCTTCGAACTTCACCTAGAGTAATTCCGTCACCTAAGTGCTTGCATAATAAAGAACAAACTACTTTATATTCGTGAGGCAATGCAAGTTCAGAAACTACCAGTTCGTCAGCTGGTTTAGGCTCTAGAATTTCTTGCTTAGAAAACTCCCCTACTAGGTTTGTACTTGAACCAAGCCTTTCTCTCAAAGCTGTAACGTGGAGTAGCTTTCCTTTACCAAACCCCTTAAGTGAAAGAAATTCTTCATCTGTTTTTGACAGGAGATCAGAGATCAGTAACTCACGTCCCATGCGGGCTTGAATAAATTGAACTGTCACAAGCTCCTTATCCGAAATTTCGATGTTGCCTATTAGCTTTTC
>NZ_JACJFF010000126.1:0-14343 GCF_014164465.1 Vibrio sp. SG41-7
TTCAAGGAAGCCATAGACCAATTTTTTACTGTAACTCTTCCAGAGATTGCAGGTTCGTTGACGTCTCGAATCAATGACAATTTTCAGGTGTTTAAGCCTGCATCTTCAAGTTGATTGGGTATATATCCGTAGGCGGTTCTTTATTTTACAATAATGTACGAGATGGTGAGTTTGAGAGAACTAGCTTTGAGCAAGGAATTCAGGCGAATTATAGCTTTCTTACCCCTAGGCATCGTGTATTTTCGACGGTTGGTTTGGTACACCGTAATGGTGATGGTTATATCGATGACATTGTAAGTTTGGAAAATTACAGTGGTAGTTGGGCTATAGGATATGAATTCTTGTTTAACAAGCATCATAGTATTCTTATTGAGTCATTGAATTACCAAGGTTGGGCAACTGATGATCCTGATTTTTCTAAGCCCTCAAATGAAGTGGTTCTTGGTTATCGATATAGTTTCAGGCAATTATCACTTGAAGCTCTGATGGTTGAAAATATACGAAATATGGATAATAGCGCGGATATTGGGTTTAGCCTCGGTCTTCGATTTTTACTATAATTGTGGTTCATGACTTCAGTCTCTTTATTCTGTGAATATAGCAAACCACGGTAAATTCCCCGGGCATGCCGCAGGGGATTTTCCAATTTTATAAGATCATTGGCTGGAAGGCGTACGTAATCTTTCTTTTAAGCTTGAGTCGTTCTCCAGGTGTTTTAAATAGAGCCAAATGTTGGAATTAAGGTCTTGTTTTAAGAGATAGGGGAGTTATTGAGGAGCTTTTATGAGGTCTTTTTAACAAACTCACATTCATTAATCTTTGCATGTCGAAGCAATGTAGGAGTTGATATATTGTGTTTCTTTGCGACATCTTTTTTGAATTTAAATTGTCCAGAAGAGTAGTCTGACAGTGCTTGTTCAATTTTATGAGCCAGTGCTTTATGCTGTTTTTTCAAGTTGCTGTTGCTGTTGCTGTTGCTGTTCCCGCTTTTGTTTTTTTTCCAACGTGTTAGGGATTGTAAATGTTCTGATTTTAGCACGTGAGTTTGTACGCTGGTTTCTTTGGAATGTGGCATAGATATCTTTAATTGTGTGTATTTTACTTTATCAAATAAATTTCTTTAGATGGAAAGCTTCAGTTTTTATCGCCCCATCTTTCTTTGGAAAAAAATGGAGAAATATTGTACAGCATTCAAGCGTGTGAAGTATAGTTTTATTTGGTTTTTGTAATGTTTGTTAAGATTTTTTTCCGTAAAAGGAATGGATAAAAGATTGAATCTAAAATCAGTAATTTCGCCGTAACCCTTACTCAATCGAGCAATGTCTAACAAAAAGAAGCATCGCCCGATAGGACAGTGAGCAGTCACCATCATAAATGGCTGGGGTTCCCCTGCGACGCTGCTGGAAGGGGAATTGCCAAAAAGGCACACGCCCCTACGAAATAGCCACGACTCCAAAGAACGTTTTTGTTAAATGCACCTGCCACATAATTAAACTTTCTGCGTATCCTACTTGAGCTAGTGACTTTGAGTTCTGTAGACAATTTGAGTATAAACAGGCTTGGAATGGTGGCATTGGCGCTCAATACACAAGTCCAAACTTGCCCTTGTTGTGGACACGTGTCGAAAGATAACCGCGAAACTCAAGCACATTTGGAGTATGTAGAATGTGGCTACACCAACAACGCAGATATTGTTGGTGCTTTAAATATATTAGAGCGAGGACATCGCTCTGTTAGCCTGTGAAGTAAGTGGTGTAACAATGCCACCAGCAACAAGAACCTGCTGTTAAAACAATTTAGCGCACTTAGTAATGGGAATCCCCCACCGAAACAAGCAAAGCTAGGTGGGGGAGGATGTCAAATTTTTTCTTTCCATATAGCTGAGCGACGAGCAAAGAGTTTGACTTGCTCTGCCTTTATAAAGGTTGAATCAGAAGTGCTTTCTGTACCAGAAAGCCCAGCGTGTACTTCGGGCGAGAGTATCGAATCTGGTGTTGCAACCGTTTTGGATGCAATGGCAAGTTGGCATTGTTCTAGCTGGCATGTAGCATCTGTGATATTGCAGGCCTTAAACAAGACGGCAAATGCTTTTCCATCAAGATGAGCAAGACATAAGCCTTTTGGTTTTGGGAACTGTGAGCGTATTGCCTCGGCTGTGACCCGTATAATTTGATTACTAATGGCTTTGCCATAACTGTGCTTGATGTCTTCCCAGTTATCGATATCCAGCAAAGCGAGATATGTATCAGGCTCGTTAATATAATGATTAAGAGCCAAACGGAGGCTACTTTTATTGTCTAGATTGGTTATCTGGTCTTTACAATTGATTTGATGTTTGAGTAATAAATGAGATAGAGAAACCTCAGCGTATTCTTTTATAAGGTGTAAAATATTTTGATTTATTGGAAGCTTAGTACTGACATAGATGACGGCGATTAGTTGGCGCCCTGTATGTAATGGAATACGATAGTGAGGTTGACGTATTTTGAGCTTCTGCGCTAATAGATCAGACTCTTTACCTGTCAAGTAGTCGATGTTACCAGGTGTGAATCTGTTTGCTAAGGATGGGTCAGTAAGAACTGTGGTTTTATTACCGTGGTAGTCAAGAGTGTTGAACGCATGGGTGTCCGGTTGATATAAGCAGAATTGTATTCCCTTGTTATATGTAAAACTATCAAGGGTTGCTTTTAACTCATGCTTAAAGTTTTCTAGATCATCAGCCTTATTAAGGCGTCCTAGCAACACTTTCATTTGGTGCGTGAGATAGTTTGCACTAGTCCATAAAAGAAGCAGAGAGCCAAGAGCGATAGCCGTTAGCGTGAATTGGTGTGAGCTAGTGAGAATATCTTGTCGATCTGTGCCTGCAACAAGTACTAGGTTGAGGTCGTTGTCAACATTGAATACAGAGGCCTTAAAGTGATTCTGAAAGTAATATTCGTGTTGGCCGCTGGTTTCACCTTGTGAGATTCGTTGGCTTATCCCTGCGTTAAACCTGACTGATTTTGACCCAATACGTTTTGGATTAGGGTGGAATACTAGCCTTTCTGTTGCCAGATCTACTATATACACGTAGCCGTTGTTGAGGACCTTAAGCTCTTTCAATCTTTGTGTCGTGTGCAAGAGATCAAACTCAATCCAAAGTTCATCAGTAAGGTTGCTTTCGTCGAGGTATTTGATGGCAAAGACCCAGTGGCTATTGGACTTTTGATAGATAGACGAGATATAAAAGCCTTCTAGCACGCTGTTGAGTGAATGCCACTGTATTGAGTCTACCTGGTCAGTCGGAAGGGGAAGGCCTCGAGTCGCAATGTATTCATTAGTTTGAGGGTAATATCGAATAATATCAGTAACATTAGGCGTTTTTGTAATGATTTCATTGCTGATTTCATTGAACTCCTGGGTGTTCTCTGTAACTGCTATAGGAAGGTTCAAACTTGTTTGCAAATAATAGAGCTTGCCGAATGTGGCTTCGATAGTTGAACGAATAATTGCGTTTGCAAAACGGATGTTTGAGGACGCTTCATCAGTGGCTTGTTTTTCTATTTTTTGCAGTTGCGCAATGGCAAGATAGACCATCCCGACAATTAATAAAATAATGTATGGTTTAAAAAGCCGTATTAGTGTTTTAGGGAGGGCCATGATATCAAAAGACGTTATAGGTTCATTTTATAGTCCGCTATACTAAGCTTGTTCAACAAGTTCATCAATCTAAATAATTGGCTTTGTTAGCGCTAAATGTTGAATTAATTAGAGCGGCATCTTTGATTTTGCCGAATCATTCAATTCGTCTAATGTATAAAACATGTCGCAGCGACATTAGTAGGAGAGGATATCTCAGTTTTTCCAAAGTAAAGAAAATTACGCTCAAAAACGGTATAGTTAGAAAGCCCTAAATAAATATCGGAGCCCCTTATGCATGATGCATTTTCTATTAAAATGGTGAATCTATTTAGCCCGCTAGGGGAAATAACATTAAGGTCAATGTTTGGTGGTTTTGGTTTGTTTGCTGATGGTGTTATTTTTTCCCTGATTAAAAATGAACACTTACACATTAGAAGTCATGAAAGCACTAGACATGAATTTAAAAAACGAGGGTATAAAGTCTATTCGTATGAAAAGCGAGGTCTCCCCGTCATGACGCGTTATTACGCTGTACCGAAAGATGTAGTGAACGATAGTAAACAAGTTATTCAGTTAGCTTCGGAGGCGCTTTATTACTCAAAAAAAGAAGTGCCTTCTAAATATTTAGCCGTTCCTGTTCGCATTAAAGACCTTCCGAATCTACGCATTAGCACGGAAAGAATGCTTAAAAAGTCTGGTATTGATTCGGTTGAATATCTACGTGAACTAGGCGCATTAGAGGCCTTTTTAACACTTAGAGACTCACATCACTTACCAATCGCAGTCGAGTTGCTTTGGTTCCTTGAGGGGGCGATCAATGGGATACATTGGTCTGTTGTTTCTCAAAAGAGAAGGGAAGAATTAAAAAAGCAGCTAGAGCAACAAGGGGAGCAAAGCTACAAGAGTTAAAAGAATCATCTGTTCAATGATGTCTGACGGTCCTGGTCCCAGGTGGTAGTGTGAATCGTAAAGCAGGAAATGTTACGCTAAGACGGCTTCTGGATGAGTCAACATGGGCATATCGAAACAATGTTAAGGTTGGTAACTGGTTAATTATGAATAGACCAGATAGCGCTTGCCAAGAAGCCAAAGATATCTCCTGGAAAGCTCAGCAGCGATTATGCTTCCGTTACCGAATCTCTTGGGGATAATGCTTTGTGGCGCTGGCTTTTGAACGATGTGGTTGTTGCCTTCAGTTTGCTCACACTGACGACAAGCATATTCAGGACGAACATATTTCAACACTTTGAGCCCGGTTGGTGATAACTCAAGTTTCTCACTGCGGTCTTCACCGATTTTATGAGACTATGTTGGCAGCAAGCGCACTGCTTTTCATGGTCGTTTAAATCAAGTTCGATAACTTCAATTAGATCTAGCTGGTTGCATTGACATGATTGCCTGCTGTAACTGCCTTGAAGTTTTTGGCTAGTCCTAAAAATATTATACCTAGGTGTAGCCATTTCGCGTAAAACCTCGCCCAGGGATGGCGGTGAGTCGTAACCTAACGCTTTTAGTAATTATGTAATTAATAATGGTTTTTTATGCTTTTTTAATGTATAAAGCAACATTTATTAGACGGTAAAGGAATATCAATGAGAAAGTTAATATATGCAACAGCACTGGCGTTATCAGCAGTGTCTACCCCAACTCTTGCAGATTCAATCTTGGACGACATAAAAAAGACTGGCGAGCTAAAAGTTTGTTTCGATGCGGGTTATATGCCGTTTGAAATGACTGCTAAAAATGGTCAATATGTAGGCTTTGATATTGATCTTGGGAAGCAGATGGCGCGAGCAATCGGCGTAGATTATGTTCCAGTGAATACGGCCTGGGATGGTATTATACCGACATTACTTACGGGTAAGTGCCACCTTATCATGGGAGGGATGACCATCACTCCAATGCGTAACACTCAAGTTAATTTTGCTGAACCTTATGTGATTATCGGTCAGTCGGTTCTTCTTAACCCAAAACATGAGGGTAAAGTGACGAGTTACCGAGATTTAAATAACGCTGATTTTGTCGTTGCAACAAAATTAGGTACGACAGGCGAGCAAGCCATTAAGCGTTATCTACCTAAAGCGAAAGCCAACCTGTACGAAACACAGTCAGAAGCGGTTCTCGAGGTAGCAAACGGTAAAGTTGACGCTTTCATTTATGATTTACCGTACAATGCAATCTATAACGCTGAAAATAAGGACCAACTGGTTCATTTATCTGAACCATTTACGTTTGAACCTCTTGGTTGGGCGGTACCTCAAGGGAACCCGGACACACTTAACTTCCTAAATGGATTCTTACGCCAAATTAAAGGTGATGGTACGTATGAACGTATTTATAACAAATGGTTTAACGATGACAAATGGTTAAAGCAGGTTAAGTAAGCCCACTTTACTCTGTGAATACAGAAAACACGGGTTTACCCGTGGCTGAATGCCAACTCCAAAATTACAGCGTCAGCTGTTTGTAATCTTGGTCAACGCTTTAGCCTTGTCATGGCAAGTACCCTGGGCATGCCCGGGGTACTTTTTTATTTTATTGATTAAGGCTTAGTTCTATAACTACTCAGTCTACAACATGGGTTAGGAATTGGGGCTGAGTCTTTTTCTATCAATAGTTTCACTTTTTTCATTTCGGTAAAGTCCAAAGTCACATGCAAAATAACCTTAAATCTTTATTGTGGAATTCAGTTTTTGTTCTGGTCTTATTTTCAATTTGCGGTCTTATATACGCATCAGGAAAGCAGATCGATTACAATTGGAACTGGGAGCGAGTTCTTCCTTATATTGCCACTAACGCTGCCACTGCTATTACTGCTACAGAAGATGGTAATATTGTACTCAATGCTAACAATCAACTTGTTTTAGAGAGTCTAAGTGGTGATGTAGTAGTTGAGCTAAGTAGCTATCAGTCAGTAGATGTATACGAAGGCGACTTAATTTTCGAAGGCGATACGCTTGCGACAATTAAAGAGTGGCGGATTGGTCCCATCCTAGAGGGGATCATTACCACGATTAAGATTTCCTTCTGCTCTTTGATCATAGCCTTAGGTTTAGGGCTTGTAATCGGCTTGATGCGAATATCGGACAATCCAGCACTTAAGAAGCTTTCTATTATATATATTGAGATTATTCGAGGTACACCTCTTCTCGTTCAAATTTTCATTGTGTATTTTTTTATCGGCACGGTACTTGATTTAGAAAGATTTACGGCTGGTGTCATTGCGCTTTCTGTTTTTACGGCAGCATATGTAGCTGAAATTGTACGTTCGGGTATTCAGTCGATACCTAAAGGGCAGATGGAAGCGGCACGCTCGCTGGGGATGAATTACCCAAAAGCGATGATATATGTCATTTTACCCCAAGCTTTCAAGCAGACACTTCCCCCTTTAGCGGGGCAGTTTATTAACCTAATTAAAGATTCGTCATTGGTTTCAGTTATCTCTATTACTGATTTAACAAAAGCAGGGCGGGAGGTTGTGAGCAGTAGCTTTGCTCCATTCGAGGTCTGGTTTACTATTGCTATACTCTACTTGATTTTGACTAGTAGTCTGTCCTGGGCGATCCAAATATTAGAAAAAAAACTGTCAGCAAGCGACTAATTAGGAGTAAGTAATGGAAAGCATTATTTCGGCGAAGAAAGTTAACAAAATCTACCCTAATGGTTGCCACGCCTTGAAAGATGTCTCGGTTGATGTAAAAAAGGGGGAAGTGATTGTAATCGTTGGCCCATCAGGTTCTGGTAAATCAACTTTCTTAAGGACGATCAATCAACTAGAACTAATCAACAGTGGCTCGATCGTTGTCGATGAGATAAATATGTATTCAAAGTCTACGGACATCAACAAGCTTCGTGCGGATGTTGGGATGGTATTCCAAGGGTTCAATTTATTTCCTCATAAGACGACACTCGGTAATGTTATGTTAGCGCCACTTAAAGTTACGAACCGCGATGCGAGAGAAGTTGAGAAAGAAGCCAAAGATTTACTTTATAAGGTAGGTCTTGGTGACCGTATGGATAATTACCCTAACCATTTATCCGGTGGGCAGCAGCAGCGCGTTGCTATTGCACGTGCGCTAGCAATGAAGCCTAACATCATGTTATTTGATGAACCAACCTCGGCTCTTGACCCGGAAATGGTAGGGGAAGTGCTTGATGTGATGAAAGGCCTTGCGCAAGATGGGATGACAATGGTAGTTGTCACACATGAGATGGGGTTTGCAAAAGAAGTTGCCGACCGAGTATTATTTATGGAAAATGGCGAATTGTTGGTTTCTGATAGCCCAGAGAATTTCTTCGATAAGCCGAGTAACCCTAGACTTAGGACATTCCTGTCAAAAGTGCTGTAATCTACTCACGATCAGATTTGTCGTACTGGGTGCCCTCCTTAACACAAAGCGCTAATGGGAGGGCGCCATTAATATGTCTAATAACAAGCTTCTTAATTAAAGGCGGTAGGGCTCTTGTTTATATATTGAAGTTAACTACCACGCCGTAAACCACCTCCGACCTTACTCATTTTTATTCTGTTGACACTGAAAAGCACGAACTTGCCCGTGGATGGTTGCAATTTTGGTCAACGCTTTCGCACGGTCACGGCAAGTACTTCAGGTATGCCCAGCGGTATCTTTACATGTATAAAATAAATATATACTTACAGAACCATATTGAGCAGAAACTGTCTGAATAGCTAAGATAAAACCATCTATTGTTTACACTCGCCTAGAAATTACGTGAATACCTGCGTTGCAACAGTCCGATTTCAATCTACCTCAAGCTTTTGGTTTTCTTCTGGTTGATTGTAAAGTGCCTGAAGAGCGTCAATGAATCGGCCGACATGCAATCCATCCATTAGTCCATGGTGGACTTCAATGGATAATGGCATCGATATTACTCCGGCTTTATCTGTTAACTTTCCAAACGCAATCTTAGGGATGCTATCCCTGTAATGAGTATCTCTTGCATGGCTGATACTTGTAAAATCTAACCACGGTAAAACTGTTAAATGAACTGTATTTTGAAGGATATCCTCACCAAGAAATTGCTCGAGGGTGAATTTGGAATCTTTCATTTTTTGTTCTGTTTCCAACGCGTTTTTACTGAAATTAGAGAGATTGTCTGAGTAAGGTATTTCACAAAAACGGACGGTTTCATCACTAGCTAAAGCTGTTGTACTAATCTGTATCTCTTGATAAAGGCGTAACTCATCACCAACTAGACGATACCTCATGGGTTCATATTGATTTAAAGCTTTTTGAAGCAGGTATAAATAAACGTGAGTAAATCGATATTGATGCTGTTTACAGTGGTGATAGAGTTTAGTTACGTCAATGGACACACAAATATTGTACCAAGGGTGTGATAAGCTATTGAAAAAATTCAAGTGTTCGGACCTAAGCCAAGAATCTTGGTCGATAATTGTGTAAGTCATTTTAATGTTTTGCATGGATATCTCTTCCGTAATCCGAAGCGTCGGTGAGGAAATGCCATTCCTCATGAGTTATTTAAGAGTAGTCTTTTATCTTTTCCAATAATCCACCTTAACAAGAGGATCCTTCAAACGTGGTTCTGTACATTTTCAAATAGGACTTCGCTGCGCTTTTCCAAGTGAATCTTTGTTTCATTGCGTGAAGTTGCACTCGTTTAAATTCGGCAGGGTTTTGTGTATATAACAATAGAGAACGATGTAAAACTGCGAGGAAAGCTTGAGGCGTCGGTTCTTGAAACACAAACCCTGTGGCAACTTCGGGGCTATCATCATAGTGATGTACCGTATCTTTCAAGCCACCGACCGAGCGTACAATAGGCAGAGTGCCATAAGCCATACTATAGATTTGATTTAAACCACAGGGCTCAAATTCAGATGGCATTAGAAAAAAATCGGAGCCGGCTTCAACTAAGTGCGCGAGTTCATTATTATACGCTTCAATAAAGACAAATTTATTTGAGTTGAGCTTAGATAACTCTTTAAGTTGGCTTGATAAAGCGGGCTCCCCTGTGCCAACAATCACGACTTGAAGATCATTTTTCAAAAATTCATTAATAATGGGGATAAGGTAGTGAACGCCTTTTTGATTAGTTAATCGGCAAACCATCCCGTACACAGCGCAATCAATTTGAGGCAAGCCGACATCTTGCTGAAGTTTTTTCTTACAAGTGGATTTCCCGGAAGCCACACTATGCTTTGTCGGTTTGTATTTTCGTGGGAGATACGGGTCAATCTCCGGGTTCCAGTCATCATAGTCACAACCATTTAAAATACCCCAAAGATCTTGTGAGCGATGTTGAAACTCAAGAGCCATACCCTGGCTACCGAGTTCCGTTTTTAATTCTTCAGCATACGTCGGGCTGACTGTATTAATCTTATCTGCAGATAGGACCCCCGCTTTTAGCATTGAGATATGAGAGCTACTCACAGCAGAAATTTTTGAATGGCGACTATGCATTTCAGGGAGGCATTGTAATTCGTCATATGAGAATATGCCTTTGAACACAGCATTATGGATTGAAATAACACTACGCATCTCTTTATAAAAACCATGCTCTCGATAGCGAGATTTCAATAAGAATGGAACAAGGCCGGTATGCCAGTCGTTTGCATGGACAATATCAGGTTGAATCCCCAGCTTAGGTAACATATCCAAACAAGCGGCACTGAAAAATGCAAAACGCTCTCCATTATCGGCATAGGCTTGGTTATTTTCTGCATACATTTCAGAGCGCCCGAAGTATTGCTGACATTCGATTGCCAAAACATTAAGCCCGTCAAAATTGAGTGTCTTAACCTTATAAGCTGTGTGAGGCCAATGCTCTAATTGCGTTGAAAGAATCACTTCAGCCGACTCAATATTAGCGATTTTTCTGTATGCGGGCATTACCACGCTAACGTCTTGTTCGAGCGCTTGTAATGCTTTGGGTAAGGCCTTAGCCACATCAGCTAGACCGCCGCTCTTGATTAAACCATCAACTTCAGTTGCTACAAATAGTATCGAAAGATTCTTAGTCACCAATTTTCTCCTTTAGAGATTATTATTTACTCATTTAAAGTGTGCTGTCTTGTTAAAGCTCATCGAAATTATGAATACCGTGTTAAATCTATAGAACAATAGTTTCTGTTTTATTCGATAATTTGTAGAACACGGTGGAAAGAGGTGGCAGGCAAAGTGTTAGAGATTGAATTAAGCCCTCACTGCTCTCATCTTGAGTCTGAGCTGTTTTGATCGTTGCAAAGTTACTACCGTTGTACTTAGCATCATCGGTGTTTAGTATAAGTTTATAAGTACCCGGCAAAGGTACACCTAATCGAAAATGCTCCTGGGGTGTTGGTGTAAAGTTTGTGATAATTAAGATGCGCTCACCATCGAGACTTAGGCGTTCGTGCGCCAAAATTGACATTTCGTTTGCATTTTGTAAACGCCACTCAAAACCTTTGGGGTCACAGTCTAATTCATACATGGCCTTTTCTTTTCTGTAGAGTTTATTGAGATCACGTACCAGAGTCTGTATACCTTTATAACGTTCAATCTCTAATAAGAACCATTGCAGCTGAGCATCATGATCCCATTCCGCCATTTGACCAAACTCAGTCCCCATAAAATTCAGTTTTTTACCGGGCTGAGCATACATATAACCTAAATAAGCTCTTAGGTTCGCAGCCTTTTGCCACTCATCCCCTGGCATTTTTTTATGGAGAGAACCTTTGCCATAGACCACCTCATCGTGAGATAGGGACAATACGTAGTTCTCACTGTGTGCGTAAACCAGTGGGAAGGTAATCGTATCGTGGTGGTACTTACGATTGATAGGGTCTTCTTGAATGTAAGATAGACTGTCGTGCATCCATCCCATATTCCATTTAAAGCCAAACCCTAAGCCACCTAAAAATGTAGGCTCTGAAACACCGGGGAATGCTGTTGACTCTTCGGCAATGGTCATGGCATTTGGGAAGTGCTTATAAACCTCTTCGTTCAGCCATTTCAACGTTGCGATAGCATCGTAGTTCTCGTTACTACCGTCGATGTTTGGAATCCATTGATCGTGATCGCGTGAATAGTCAAGATACAACATAGATGCTACAGCATCGACACGTATACCATCGACATGAAATTGCTCAAACCAATAAAGTGCATTCGATATTAAAAAGCGACGTACGTGCTCACGGCCTAGGTCGTAAATGTACGAAGTCCAATCTTGATGCCAACCACGCCGAGGATCCGGGTCGTGGAAGAGCGGTGTACCATCAAAATATGCCAAACCATGTTCATCACTTGGGAAATGGGCGGGTACCCAATCAAGAACGACACCTAGACCTGCTTGGTGGCATTGATCGACAAAGTATTTAAAGTCATCCGGAGAGCCAAAACGACTGGTTGGTGCGAATAGACCGACAGGCTGATATCCCCAAGAGCCGTAGAACGGGTACTCTGAAACAGGCATCAGTTCAATGTGGGTATACCCTAAGTCTGTTAAGTATGGGATCAGCTCCGCAGCCAATTCACGGTAGTTGAGAAAACCGCCGTCAGTGTTACGTTTCCAAGAGCCTGCATGCAGTTCGTAAAACGATAAAGCTTCTTTACGTTTTTCTGTGACAGGACGACTTTGCCATTTGATATCATTCCATTCATAACGATTATGATCGTAAGTCACGGAGGCTAATGATGGGTACTGTTCAGCATGTGCACCCCAAGGGTCTGCTTTATGCGGTAGGTTTTCACCATTTGGGCCTTTTAATTCAAATTTGTACAATGAACCTTCTGGAAGGTCAGGGATAAAGATCCCCCAGAGACCATAGTCTAGACATTGCATAGGGGTACGTCTGCCGTCCCATTGGTTAAAATCACCGATGAGACTGCATGCCTTTGCGTGGGGGGCGAAAACTAAGAAGCGAATACCAGATATTGTTTTACCACCTCGCTCGAAAGTGACAAATTGAGCCCCCATTTGTTGGTACATCTCTTTTGGGGTATGTAGAGCATCATAGGTTGCATATAGGTCATGATATTGGTATGGGTCATCAATAATCTGCTCTGTGTTTCCCCAGTTGATAGAGAGTAGGTAATGAGTTTGATGGAGATTGATCTCCTGCGTAAGAATAAAGCCAAAGACTCCTTCTCGTTCTAGTTCAATTCGCTTATTGTCGGTAACTAATATGACATTTTCAGCGCCAGGCATCCAAACTCGTAATGAGCCATGTTCTGATTCGATGAACGGACCAATAAAAGAAAATGGGTCAGCAAAGGATGCATGTGAAAGTTGTTCATATCTTTGGGTTGTATTTTCCGAAGTTACATTTTTCAATTCAATTATCCTCTAAATAAGCATTCATTTTAGGGGCTTAGACTCTGATATAGTTCAGTGCCAACCTTTTGTTCTTTGAGGTTAGTTTAAGCGTCGACAGTAATCTATTTACGAGATAACAACATGTGCGTTTCGGCTGTGTCGTTAATGCCGATCTCTTCAAGTTGATACTTTCCAAATTCTCTAATAGCTGAAATTAACTCATGAAGTCGGGATGTTTTAAGCGTAATCGATAACGGTTTTATCTGATTATTTTGTGCATCAAAACCTTTCTCTATCGCATCGCTATTCATATAAATGATATCGGGTTCCATTTTCTGACCTCTACATTTTATTTTTGAACCAAATTGGTGCTGTTTTGACAGCTTAGAAAATAAAATGTACAACTCATCGGCATGAGACCAACGGGTTTCGTAATCAAGGTTTGCTTTATTAATGAAAAGCAATTTTTGCTCCAAGTTACCATTTAGGCTACGGCCAATGATCAGAAGGGCTTTTAGCTCTTGTTTGCAAGCTATGAATTGAGGGAGTTTGACTTTAGGTTTAAGATACTTTGTGAGAAAAGCATTTCTTCTTTTTACACTCCAAAAGCCTCCGCTTATATTGACCGTTGAGTACAGGGCTATTAATGAAAGTGGAATTAATTCATTAAGTGCTTGATAGTGTTTCAAATTGCGGTGCTTCGTCCAAGTCATGTAAATGACGCCTCCCCATATTAAACGTAAAGGTTCATTCAAAAGCTTTATTTCGCATCCTAAATGAAGAAGGTATGTAGGTATACTGGTATTCTTCAATCTGTAATTCAGTTAAATAGTAGCGACCCCTGTTATCTCGTTAATCATAGTCAATCACGGTGAAACCCGTGATTGTTGAGATACTATCCGATTACGGGGAAACCTATTGTTGCCTAAAGGATCGTTCTAAAAGAACGATCCTCAATTTAGACTCCAATGTGGGCACCTTTTGGAATGACCACTATGCCATTTTCGGATACATGGTATCGCTTACGGTCTTCAGAAAGGTTAACACCAATTTGAGTACCTGAAGCAATAGTGGCACCTTTGTCTACAATCACCCGACGAAGAATACAATTATCGCCAATTTTAACATCACCAAGTAAAACCGACTCGGAAATATCACAATCTGCTGCGATGTTACTACGGAACCCAAGTACAGACTTCTCAATACGAGAGTCTCGAACATAACTTCCGTTACAAACTAAGCTATCAATAATCTGGACACGTCCATTTTCAGAGTCGGTAAATGTCGCTGGTGGTAAGGGAGGGTAGTAGGTATGTAGTGGCCATTTTCTATTATAGAGAGAAAATGGCGCATCCTTCTCAAGAAGGTCCATGTGAGCTTGCCAATACGCATCTATCGTGCCGACGTCACGCCAATAAACTTCTTCTTTCTCACCCGTAATAC